>JAKAVU010000093.1 GCA_021817185.1 bacterium | reverse complement strand
AAGCGCGGTCCAGGTCGGGGACAGCTGCCGGGGACCTGGTCTCGGCGACCTGCCCCGAGGCTCCGAAGTCGAAGCCCTCCAGAAGGGCCCTCACGTAGAGGCCCGATCCGCCGACCAGGATCGGCACCCGGCCGCGACTCCAACAGTCATCCAGCTGCTGCGCCGCCCGGTGGACGAAGTTGGCGACCGTGAATCGATCTCCGAGATGCCTCCAGTCGAGGCCGTGACAGGTCACCTCGCCGAGCTCGACGGGACCCGGTTTGCAGACCCCGACCGCGAGCTCGGCGATCGCCTGGCGAGAGTCGGCATTGACCAGCTCGCCCCCCAGAGCGCGCGCCAGCGACACCGCCATCTGGGTCTTCCCGGCGGCGGTCGGCCCCATGATCGCGACCACCAACCTCGGCTCACCAGCAGCGGTCATCGGCGATGGAAGGCCGTCAGCAACTGTGACTCCGACAGCAGCAACAACGCCGGGCGACCGTGCGGGCAGGTTATTCCCCCTTCGGTCAGCGCCAGCTCGCGGATCAAGGAGGTGGCCTGGGCGTCGTCCAACCGGTCGCCGAAGCGAACCGCACTGTGGCAGGCGAGGGAAGCGGCCAGGCGGTGGTGGCTCTGGGAAGGTCCCGCCTGCCCGTTCAGGGCTATGTCGATGAGCTCCAGGACGGTCTCGGCGACCACGCCGACCGGCAGCCCGACCGGCGCTGCCGTGCATCGGATGGTGGTGGGACCGAACTGCTCCAGGTCGAAGCCGAGCCGGGCCAGGTCCAGGCCCGCCTCGGCAGCCTGGTCAAGGGACGCGGCGACCGCCTCGATCAGGATGGGCTCAAGCACGCCCTGGGCGGGGTGGGGCTGGCCGGAGACCTGCTCCAGTTCCCGGAGCCAGCGCTGGTAAAGAACCTTCTCGTGAGCGGCATGCTGGTCGATCACCGCCAGCCCGGACGCGGTCTGCGCGAGCAGGTACCGATTGTGGGCCTGGCCCAGGTAACGCCAGGAGACCGCCTCCGACAGCGCCGCCCCCGGTTCCGAGGGCTCAGCGTCAGCGCTCGGCGAGACCCGATCAAACTGGGCAAGCGGCAACTGCTGTGGCGCCGGCGGCCGGCTTGGCTGGGCAGACGGAATACCCGGCAGGGTGAAGGAGCGCGGCCGGGTGCCCTGCAGGGCTTCCCAGCACCCCCGCTGGACCAGCTCGAAGACCGCTCCTTCGTTGCGGAACCTCACCTCCCGCTTGGTGGGGTGCACGTTCACATCGGCACCTGCGGGGTCCAGGTGGATGTCGATCACCGCCACCGGGAAGCGGTCACCGGGCAGCAGACCCCGGTAGGCGGCAACCACCGCCGTCTCCACCCCGCGGTGGTGGACGCGGCGGCCGTTGACCATCTCGACCATCGCCTGGCGGCTGCCGCGGGCCAGCTGCGGGGCGCCGATCAGGCCCCGGATCGCCATCTCCTGGTCCCCGTGGGCCACCTCCAACATCCCCTCGGCCGCCTCCCGGCCGAAGGCGGCGCCGACCACGGAGGCCAGGGATCCCGACCCGCCGGCGGAGAACATCCGGCGGCCCTGGGAGCGCAGTTCGAAGCGGACGTCCGGGCGGCTGAGAGCTGCCTCGGTCACAACCCTGGCGCAGGCGGCCGCCTCCGCGCGAGTCGACCTGAGGAACGCCCTCCGCGCCGGCATGGTCTGGAACAGCCCCCGGCAGGTGATCGCCGTGCCCACCGGGGCTGCGGTGACGCTGGGGCCTCGGCGCTGGCCGCCGTCAATGGTCAGGGAGTGAGCCCGCCCCCCGGGGCCGGCGCGGCTGACCACGGTCACCCGAGAGACGGCCGCGATGCTGGCGAGCGCCTCACCCCGAAACCCCAGGGTTCGAAGCCGGGACAGATCGTCGATCTCACTCAGCTTGCTGGTGGCGTGGCGCTGGAAGGCGACCTCGAGTTCCGCCGGAGTCATCCCCGAGCCGTCATCGACCACCCGTATGAGATCAACTCCGCCACCCTCGATCTCCACCTCTATCCTTGAGGCCCCGGCGTCGAGAGCGTTCTCCACCAGCTCCTTGACCGCCGCCGCCGGCCGGTCTATCACCTCGCCGGCTGCGATCGCCTCGGCGACCTCAGGGGCTAGGACCCGGATGCGGGCCTCGGGCTCTGATCCGCCTGCCGAAGTCCAGGTCACGCCAGCTTCTGCCACTCAGCGAGCTTCTGCAGTGCCTGCAGCGGGGTCATGCTGTCGACCTCCATGGCCCTGAGCTCATCCACCATGGGATGGGAGATGGCGAGGGGAAGCAACAGCTGCTCGCCACCGGGAGCCTCCTGCGCCAGCGGACGGGTGGCCTCGAGCTCCTCCAGGATGGCGCGCGCCCTGCTCACCACCTCCTGGGGGATGCCCGCCAGCGAGGCGACATGGATGCCATATGAGCGATCCGCGCCGCCGGCCACGATCGTGTGCAGGAAGGTGATCCCACCTCCCTCCTCGTCTTCGGCGACCTCGGCGCGGTAGTTGCGCAGGGCGGCCAGCCGCGCCAGCGAGGTGAGCTCGTGGTAGTGGGTGGAGAACAGCGTGCGCGCGGCCACCCTGGGATTGTCGTGGAGATGCTCAAGGATGGCCTGGGCCAGGCTCATCCCGTCGTAGGTGCTGGTGCCCCTGCCCACCTCATCGAGCACCAGCAGGCTGCGGGGCGTGGCCAGCTTCAGGATCTGGGCCACCTCGGTCATCTCCACCATGAAGGTGCTGCGGCCCCCGGCCAGGTCGTCCTGGGCACCGACGCGCGTGAATATCCGGTCGACCATCCCCCAGCGCGCCCTGTGACAGGGGACGCCGGAGCCGATCTGGCCGAGCAGGCAGATGACGGCGACCTGGCGCAGGAAGGTCGACTTGCCCGCCATGTTGGGGCCGGTGATCAGCCAGATCCGCTCTGCTTCACCATCCATCACCACGTCATTGGGCACGAACCGGCCGGGGCCAAGGGCGGCCTCCACCAGCGGGTGGCGGCCCTGCAGCAGTTCCAGGCCCCGGCTCCCGTCGATCTCGGGGATGACCCAGCCCAGGTCCGAGCTGACCTCGGCAAGGGTCAGCACGCAATCCAGCTCCGCCAGCGCCGCGGCGCAGCGGCCCAGCTCGCGGCCGAAGGACCCCGTTCTGGTGAGCAGCGCCCGGAGCAGGATCTGCTCACGCTCAAGGGCACGTTCCCGGGAGGTGAGCACGACCGCCTCCTGGTCCTTCATCTCGGCGGTCACATAGCGCTCGGCACCGACCAGCGTCTGCCGGCGCACGTAGTCGGCCGGTATGGCAGCCTCCTGTGCGCCCCTGACCTCCAGGTAATACCCGAAGACTCGGTTGTAACCCACCTTGAGCCCTCTGATCCCGGTTCGCTGGCGCTCGCGCGCCTCCAGCGAGGAGATGTACTCCCGTGCGGCCGCACCCCCAGCCACGATCTGGTCCAGCTCTGAGTCGTACCCGCCACGGATGAACCCCCCGTCTCGAGCCAAAACCGGGGCTTCGTCCACCAGCGCGGCCTCGATCTGGGCCGCGAGTTCAGTCGGGGCCAGGAGCAAGTCGGAGCGGAGTGCTTGCAGGGTGGAGGCGCTGCAGGGCTCGAGCCGGGCCGCGACCTCCGGAAGCAACCGCACCGTCTGCGCCAGCTGCTGCAGATCGCGTGGACCGGCCAGCCCCTGTGCGCAGCGGGCGGTCAGCCGTTCGAGATCCCGGCACCTGCGCATGAGGCCGCGGGCCGCCTCTCGGCCGGGCTGAAGCGCAATCATCTCGGCCACCGCACCCTGGCGCGCCCACAGCCGCTCCAGGTCAATCAACGGCGCCCGCAACCACCCTCGCAGCAGCCGCCCCCCGAGCGCTGTCGAGGTGCGATCTATCAGGCTGAGCAGGGACAGATCCCCCTCGCCGACGGCCTCCAGGATCTCAAGGTTGCGCACCGTGCTGGAGTCCAGCTCCATCACCTGCCCGGGGAGCCGCCACCCGACCCTAAGTCCAGAGCTCTCCAGCGAGAGGCTGCCCGCGGACCCGTGAGCCGCCACCGCGGCCATGGCCCGCAGAGCGGCCTCCGCCAGCCCGGACGGCGCGTGGGGAGGCACCTGAGCCCCTGCCCCTTCCAGCAGGCTGGTGGCCGCCTCCAGTGAGAAGTCCTCGCGCGGGCGGTTGGTTCGAGCGATACCGGGCAGCTCGAAGAGAGCCCCCTGCTCCTCGAGCAGGATGACCTCGGCTACATCCCACGCCTTGAGCTCGTCCAGAAGGCCACTGGCCCCCGGGGGCCCACCCCGAAAGAGGAGGAAGCACTCCCCGGAGCTGAAGTCGACCACGGCCATCCCCACCCCCTCGCCGACTGCCAGCAGGCCTGCACAGCGACGGGGGAGCTTGGGGTCCAGCAGAGAGTCCTCGACCAGAGTGCCCGGGGTGAGCACCCGCACCACCCGTCGGGCGACCAGCTTGCCGCCCTTGACGGGTGCCTCCACCTGATCGCAAATCGCCACCCGTCGGCCGGCCGCCAGCAACTTGGCGGCGTAGGTCTGGACGCTGTGGTGGGGCACGCCGCACATCGGGACTCGGCCTCCCCTGCCGAAGTCCCGCCCGGTGAGGGTCAGACCGAGAAGGGACGATGCCTCCAAGGCATCATCGCCGAAGATTTCGAAGAAGTCCCCCAGGCGGAACAGCACCAGGCAATCGGGGTGTTCCCGCTTGGCCGCCAGATACTGGCGCAGGGCCGGGGTCTCCTTGACCGTCGAAAGGCTGGAAACGCTGGCCTCGGAGACCCCTCCGGCAGAAGCCGGCATCAGCCGGCAGTGAGCTGCCAGGCGGTGGCAGCGGTCACCTTGAGCTGCCTCACCTCACCCGGCGCGGCTGGCCGGTCCGACCAGACCAAGCGCCCCTGCCGTGTTCTTCCGAACGGTCGGCCGTCCTGGCCAATGCCCTCCACCAGGACCTCCACCTCCTCACCCACCAGCGCCTGGTTGCGACGGTGGGAGATCCCCCGCTGAAGATCCAGCAGGCGGTGGAGCCGCTCGCTCTTCACGGGGCGGGGGACGTCGTCAGCCCGCCGGTAGGCGGCGGTGCCCGGGCGGGGGGAATAGGCCTGGATGTGGACGGTGTCGAACTCCACGCTCTCCAGCATCCGGTAGGTGGCTTCGAACTCCTCGTCGTTCTCGCCGCAGAAGCCCACGATGATGTCGGTGGTGAGCGCGACCCCCGGCACGCGCTGGCGGGCGCGCTCCAGGATCCGCAGGTATTCGGCAACTGTGTATTCGCGCTTCATCCGGCGCAGGCAGGAGTCGCTGCCCGACTGCACCGGGAGGTGCAGCTGCTCGCATGCAGTCTCCAGATCCGCCATCGCCGAGAACAGCCCCGGTGAGGCGTTGCGCGGATGCGAGGTCAGGAAGCGCATCCGCTTGAGCCCGGGCACCCGGTCGACGCGGCGCATGAGCTCGGGCAACCCGAATCCGGAGGTGGGGTCCCGGTAGGAGTTGACGTTCTGCCCCAGCAAGGTGATCTCCGCCACCCCGCGCTCGACCAGGCGGCCCGCCTCCGCCGCTATCTCCTCGGCGGGTCGGCTGAGCTCGCGGCCCCGCACGAAGGGGACGATGCAGTAGGTGCACATCTCGTTGCAACCAAGGATGACCGGGAGGTAGGCGCACAGCCGGTCCGATGCCGGCAGCGGCACCGGGCCCTGCAGCGCTCCCTGATAGAGGTCGCGCACCCGGGCCAGGAAGCCGTCGGGCTCACGCATGTCGAAGACGTAGTCAAGGTGGCGGAACCGCTTCAGCAACTGGCCCCCGTGCTCCCCCACCATGCATCCGGTCAGGGCTATGGCCCGTCCCGGTCGGGCCTGCTTCCACGCCTTGAGCTCTCCCAGCTTGGCCATCGCCTTGTCCTCAGCGTGCTGACGCACCGCGCAGGTCACCAGGACCGAGAGGTCGGCATCGTCGAGGTCGGCACCGGGCTTCAAACCAATCTCTGCGAAAGCCTCGCTGAGGGAGTCGGCATCGGCGCTGTTCATCTGGCATCCGATCTGCCAGATGTGCACTCTGGGCGCCCCCTCCCCACTCACCACAAAGGGCTCGCGGTGCGGCGAGGCCTCCGCCATCGGCAGGGGCAGGAACCGATTGCCAGGTCTGACCGAGACCGTCAGCGAACCTCCACCATGAGGCGGATGCCGGTGCGCCCCTCGCCGTCGATGGAGATGTCGATGAAGGATGGGACGCAGACCAGATCCAGCCCGCTGGCCGCGACGTAGCCCCGGGAGATGGCGATGGCCTTGATGGCCTGGTTGATGGCGCCCGCTCCGATCGCCTGAATTTCCACTTTGTGTTCGGTCCTGACCACGCCCGCGATCGCTCCCGCAACCTTCACCGGCTGGGAGGTGGCAGATACCTTAAGTACTTCCACGGGGGTGGCGGCGCTCCCGCCGGTAAACGGAGGGTGAATCGTCAAGTTGTTTATGTGGTTGATCCGTGAAGAGATTCTACGGCTCCAGAGGCAATGGTGGGCCCCCGGGGGGCCAATTGATGGTGCGGCGGCGCCACAGCGACGCTCGGGACAGGCTGACCAGGACGCAAACCACCACCGCCGCCACCACCACCAGCCCGAAGAAGCTGGCCTGTGGGAGATGGGTCGCCCCCCAGCCGCCGACGACCGCCCCCAGAGCACGCCCCATGTACTGGAACCAGAGGGCCGCCCCGAACGCCTGGCCGATGCCATCTCGCGGGGTGGTGGTCTGCAGCCGGTTCAGGCCCCAGACCTCCTGCAGGGCCCCCGACCCGGCGAAGACGGCCAGCGCCACCACCACCCCCGCGGGCCCCAGCATCAGCCCGACGAACAGCGCCGCCACCAGGTGGAGATAGCCCACCACAACCAGGCTCCGCCGCCGCACCTGGGGTCGGCGCAGGGCCAGGGCGCTCCCCACCACGGAAGCGGCCCCCACGATCACGTACATAACCCCGACCTGGTTGGTCCCCAGATGCAGGCCCTGGTGGACCAGTGGGACGAAGTAGACCGTGATCACCGCGGCCAGCAGCGCGCCCAGGCCGGCCTGGATCACGAAGAGACCAATCGTGTTGTCGAGCAGGAGCAGGTCGAAGCCACGGCGCAATGACGTCCACCCCTGCGCCACCGACCTCGCTCTCCGGCGCAGGACAGATGGCTGGGGTCCGACCCGAGCCAGCAGCGCCGCCGATGCCAAGAATGTGCAGCCGTCCAGGACGATCAGCCAGGACGGGCTCACCACCAGGAGCAGAGCCGCGCCCAGCGCTGGCGCCACCAGAATTGACGACTCCGAGGTGACCGACAGCAGGCTTCCCCCGGCGGCCACCAGCCGTTCGGGCAGCAGCACCGGAACCAGTCGGCGCCGGCCTGGATCGTAGAGCGCACTGGCAGACCGACTGGCTGCGACGCCGATCGCCACCACCGCCAGGAGATCCGCGTGGGCTCCCACCACGATCAATCCGGCTAGGGCGCCGCGCACGACGTCCAGGCCCACCAGGCGCCGCCTGCGGTCCCCAATGTCCCCGAGCTGTCCGCCAAGCGGCAGCAGGACGAGCAAGGGGGCCGTCTGGGCGGCGATCAGGAGCGCAACCCCAGCCTCCCCACCGGCGCGGAACCCCACTATCACCAGGGCCGGCAGCGTGAGAAAGTCGCCGTACCAGGACAGGGCGCCCGCGAGCCATAGAGATCTGAACGAGGGAACGCGCAGCGGAGCCCACCGTGACCCGCTCCGCCAGCTCAAACGGCTTCCCCCTTACGCACTTGCGACCAGCTCCTAAGGCCGACGTCGGCGCAGTCTAGCGTGAAGCCCGGACCAAGCCCGTGACCGCCTGATCGACAGGGTCCCGTGTGCCGCCCACATGTTACGTCTTCGTCACTTGCACTTCAGAGCCCTGTCACATCTGACGCTTCTGTGACTATTCTGATCAGCGAAGGGTTCTTGTGCCAGACAACTTGGCTTGGGACACGCTACTGCGTCGAAGGAGAGAACTACAGATGAGCACCTGGGACCTTACTGAGTGGGGTTGATCTGAACTCAGTTGGACCTTTGGTCTAGCGGTTCAGTCAGAAGGAGAGCATCTCAGCAGTGGGGTGCTCTTTTTCTTGTGCTATGGCCTCCAACTCCTCATCCGTGATCTTCTCGAAGGCGGCCACGCATACGGGATCGAATTGAGTGCCGGAGCAGCGCCTTACCTCCTCCCGTGCTTGAGCGATCGTCATCCCCTTTCGGTAGGGCCGATCGGAGGTCATGGCGTCGAACGAGTCCGCGATCGTGAAGAGGCGAGCCCCCAATGGAATTGCCTCTCCGCTTATCCCATTTGGGTACCCCTTCCCGTCATAGCGCTCGTGATGGTTCAGGATGATCTCTCTGGCCTTCTCCAGTTGCTTGACGTCCGCCACCATCATGAACCCGAGCTGAGGATGCGTCCGCATGACCGACCACTCCTCTTCTGTGAGAGGACCCGGCTTGTGAAGGATGGTGTCCGACACCCCGATCTTCCCAATGTCATGGAGCAAAGCGCCATGACAGAGGCGTGTCAACTCCTCGTCCGTGAAATTGAGGTTCCGTCCCATCATGAGCGAGTAGTCCACCACTCGCCGACAGTGCCCCTCAGTATCCTTGTCCCTCAGGTCAATGGCTTTGGACAGGCTAATTAAAGTCGCATCAAAGCCGCTGCGGGCTTCTTGGACTCTGGCGTGCTGTTCTCGAATCCATCTATTTGTGGCTGTCTGAACGATCGCTACGGGAGCTGCGAGTGTCACTAGCGCGGCTGCAGCCCCCAACCGGCTGCTAGCCGCCAAGACGCCAACGCCGGTCAACCCGTATCCCAAGTAGTAAGGAATCAGCGAAAGGATGCTGCTGCCGTACGAACGAAGGTCAAACTTTCCCGACCCCTGTTCGGCAGCGATAACGGCTCCCACCAAGATGTGATTGACAACCCATGCGCTGCACCCACCCAACGCTCCAGCGACAATGAGAAGGATGACGTCGTGGCCAACGGCACGGCGAAGTGCGTCAAACGTTCCGTAAGCGGCCCCGTAGACCAAGAGACTCATGGCTGCATTGAATACGGGTTTGATCGACACCCGTCGCTTCACCCACATGCTTGTCAGCATCGACGCCAACGCAGACGTCAGGGCTGCAGGCATACCCAGCAGGTACACGCCTCCGATACTTGCGTACGCCTTGGCGCTGAAATTGAGCTTCGACTTTCCAACTTGGACCGATACGGGCGCTCTGGACTCTAGGACCAGCACGAATATCGCCAGTAAGGCCAATGTTGGCCATTGGAAGGGGGGGCGCACCCACACAGCCCCGACCGCCGCCGCCAAGCTTGAGACAACGCCTACGACTACAAAGACCGCCAAGCGGCCCGAGGATCCGGCCGGCCCTGGAATGGTTCCAATCCCCTCTGCATCATGGGCATTGGACACCAGGACCGATACTGGAGGAAGACGAACCAGACTTCTGGCCATCTCAGGCCTAACCCTGGCACGCGAACTCACGCGCCACTCCCTGGTAATCCTGGACGCCGACTCCGTCCGGTCAACGAAGCCAGCCGCCACTCTTGGACCGCCACAGTCTCCGTCTCCCCGTTCTTTGGATCACCAACCGACCTGCCCACTCGAGTTCGTCCCACCGAGCGGACCAGCCCGAAGTCTAGCCACTTCTGGCATGCAATGTTCCCATTGGGGACACTTCGCCGCACGGCTGTCACCGATTCGGCACAGCCGCCCAGGGGCTGCGGGCCCAGCGAGCGCCTAC
>JAKAVU010000092.1 GCA_021817185.1 bacterium | reverse complement strand
GATCGGCATCGGGCGCGCCTATTTCCGGGAGATGTTCGGAAGCAGCGCATCCCTCAGGGTGCGGCCGGCCGAAACCGCGGGGCGTCGGATGCTGTTGGAGGGCAACCAGATGATGGCCCTCGGGGCGCTCATGAGTGGCTGCACCGTGTTCGCGTGGTACCCGATCACTCCGAGCTCGTCCGTCGCCGACCACCTGACCGCGCTGGCCGAGCGGACCAGGGTCGATCCAAAGACCGGCGAGCGCCGGATCGCCATCGTCCAGGCCGAGGATGAGCTGGCGGCGGCCGGGATGGTGGTAGGAGCGGGATGGGCCGGGGCGCGCGCCATGACCGCGACGTCCGGCCCCGGCATCTCCTTGATGGCGGAGTTCGTCGGTCTCGCCTATTACGCGGAGATCCCGGCCGTGATCGCGGACATCCAGCGCGTGGGGCCGTCGACCGGCCTGCCCACCCGGACCATGCAGGGAGACCTCCTGTTCACGTACACGCTCTCCCACGGGGACACCCGCCATCCGGTCCTGCTCCCGGGCAGCGTGCTGGAGGCCTACACGATGACCCAAGACGCGTTCGACCTGGCCGATCGGTTGCAGACCCCGGTATTCATACTGTCGGACCTCGATCTGGGCATGAACCTCTGGATGTCGGAGCCACCTCCGTATCCGCAGCGCGGCTTTGATCGGGGCAAGGTGCTGAAGGTGGAGGACCTGCAGCGGCTGAGCCGGTTCGAGCGCTATCGCGATGTCGACGGGGACGGCATCGCCGCGCGCACCCTGCCGGGGACGCCCCACCCGCTGGCCGCCTACTTCACCCGAGGAAGCGGCCATGACGAGGGCGCCCGCTACACCGAGAGCGAGGAGGTCTACCCCCGCGTGATGGCACGGCTGCGCCACAAGCTGGAGGCCGGGATCGAGCGGCTGCCCCAGCCGAAGCTGGAGGTGGACCCCGGCGCCGAGGTCGGCATCATCGCCTACGGCAGCTCCGATGCCGCGGTCGTGGAGGCCAGGGAGGAGTTGCGCCGGCTGGGTCTTCCGACCGCCTACCTCAGACTGCGATCGGTGCCTCCGGGGAGGGCGGTGTCCGAGTTTCTGGCCCAGCATGAGCGGGTCTACCTGGTGGAACAGAACCGGGACGCCCAGATGCTGGGGCTCCTGCGCATGGAGCTGCCCCCCGAGTTGACCGGGAGGATCCGCCCACTCCTCCACTTCGACGGCTTTCCCCTCTTCGCCGACGATGTCGTGGAGATGCTGGCCGAGCGGGAGCAGCTGGGGCCCCGGACGACCCCGAGCCCCGAGCTGGTCGGCACCAGGGGGCGCAGCTGATGGCGGTCGCCACCAGGTCCAACCGCCTCGGGCTGACCCGGGAGGATTACAAGGGGCTCGCGACCACGCTCTGCGCGGGATGTGGCCACAACTCGATCACCAATCACCTGGTGAAGGCGCTGTTCGAGAGCGGGGTCGATCCCTACCGCGTCGCCAAGATGAGCGGGATCGGCTGCTCCTCCAAGGCGACCGCGTACTTCATGGAACGCTCGCACGCCTTCAACGCCGTCCACGGGCGGATGCCCGCGGTCACCACCGGCGCTGCGGTCGCCAACCGCCAGCTCATCTATCTTGGGATCTCCGGCGACGGTGACACCGCCAGCATCGGGCTCGGACAGTTCTGCCATCTGGTTCGGCGCAATCTCGACTGCACCTACTTGGTCGAGAACAACGGCGTCTACGGTCTGACCAAGGGCCAGTTCTCGGCGACCGCGGACCTCGGCTCGGTTCAGAAGCGGGGCGCGGTCAACGAGTTCGAGACCATCGACATCGCCGCGCTGGCGGTTCAGCTCGGGGCCTCCTTCGTCGCCCGCAGCTTCTCGGGAGACGGCGCCCAGCTGGTGCCGCTGCTGCGAGCAGCTCTGGCGCACCGGGGCGCGGCGATCCTGGACGTCATCAGTCCCTGCGTCACCTTCAACGACCATGAGGGCTCGACCAAGAGCTACGCCTACCTCAAGCAGCATGACCTGGTGCTTCAGGAACTCGACTTCATCCCGCACCAGCAGGAGGTCGAGGTGTCCTACCCCGAGGGCGAGGTGGTCGACGTGGAGTTGCACGACGGCTCGCGGCTGCGGTTGCGCAAGCTGGGGCCGGACCACGACCCCACCGACCGTCTGGCCGCCCTCACGGTCCTCGACCAGGCCCGGCGCTCGAAGGAGGTGGTGACCGGGTTGCTGTACATCAATCCGCAGGCGCAGGACTTCTGCACCCGGGAGCGGCTGGGCGCCATCCCGCTGCGCGATCTCGGGGAGGCGGAGCTCAGACCAGACCAGGAGCTCTTTGAGGAGCTGATCGCCTCCTTCGGGTGAGCCGTGAGCCCCCGCCGGTCTTCTCTAAGTGCTGTCTAAGGCGCAGGCCGCAACCCTCCGGTAGCTTGGTGAGCATCACCTGGGCCAACCATCAAATCGGAGGAGCACATGCACAGTCTCGTCAGAACGACCCTGGCGGTGGCGGCGGGGGCGGCGGTCGCCAGCATCGGCGGAGCGATCGCGGTCACGGCCGCCACCTCGAACCCGGCTACCTCCCCCAGCAGCCCGCACGGCCTTCACCGGGGCTGGCATCATCTGCCGCGGATGGCAGGGGTGATCACGGCCGAGTCCTCCAGCGGCGGCCTCTTCGGCAAGGGCGAGCTCACGGTCACCGCACCCGACGGGAAGACTCTCACCCTCTCCCTCACGCCGAAGGCCACCATCTGGCTGTACCACGGCCCCGGTGTCAAGCCGACCCGGGAGGCTGTGAGCAACCTGGCCAAGGACGAGGTGGTGGTGGTCACCGGAAAGGGCCTCTTCAGCAGCCGCCACCTGGCCCGCCACGTCCTGGACCTGGGGATTCAGGCCACCTCCCCTGGCTGAGCCCCACCGCCCGGGCTGCCTCCTTCGGGGGGTGGCCCGGGCGACCGATGGCCGCCCGAGCACGGCCCGCGGTCAGCTCTCAGCCGTAGGTGTAGCCGGCCGGTAGCGGCCTTGGCGGTTCGGGCCCGACGTAGATCGCCGATGGGCGGATCAGGCGGTTGTGCGCCGCCTGTTCGCAGATCGCGGCGGTCCAGCCCACGGTGCGGCTGCTGGCGAAGGTCGGGGTGAACATCTCCCGGGGGATCCCCGCGGTGTTCATGACCACGCCGGCGTAGAACTCCACGTTGGTGTAGAGCCGGCGCCCCGGCTTGAGCTCGTTCAGCACCAGCAGCGCGGTCTGCTCCACGTGCTCGGCGAACCGTGCCTGCTCGCCCCCCATCTCCAAGGCGACCTGGCGGAGCAGGGTGGACCGGGGGTCATCGGTCTTGTAGACCCGGTGCCCGAAGCCCATCAGGCGCTCGCCGGACTCCACCTTCTGGCGGAGATACGCGTAGGCCCGGTCCGCGGTCCCGATCTCGTCAAGGGTCTGCAGTGCGCGCGAGGGCGCGCCCCCATGCAGCGGCCCCGACAAGGCCCCGATCGCCCCCACCAGCGCGGATCCCATGTCGGCCCCGGTGGAGGTGATCACCCGGGCGGTGAAGGTGGAGGCGTTGAAGCCGTGGTCCATGGTCAGGATCAGGTACTTCTCCAAGGCCCGTGCATGGTCCGCAGGAGGACGTTCCCCGGTCAGCATCTGGAGGTAGGCGGCGGCGTAGCCCAGATCCGCGTCGGGCCGCACCGTGGGCTTGCCCTGGCTGGCCCGGAAGAGTCCCATCAGCAGCACCGGGACCAGCGCGGTCATGCGCAGCGCGTCCTCCCGCACCTCCTCAGGTCCTATGTCCAGCACCGGGCGGAGCCCGAGCCGGTCCGCGGCCAGAGAGACCGCCGTCCGGAGCGCGTTGAGAGGGACGAAGGGGCTGCCGGCCGCCAGCTCCGGCAGCAGCTCCGCCAGACCGGTGGGGAGCGTCCTCAGGGCTGCGGTGCGCTCGCGAAACGCCGCCAGCTCCGACGTGTCCGGAAGATGGCCCATCACCAGCAGATGCCACACCTGTTCGAAGGAGAGCTCGGCGGCGAGCTCGGCGGCGTTGTAGCCGCGGTAGTGGAAGAAGCCCTCCTCGCCCCGGACGTCACCGATCTCGGTCTCGGCCACCGCCACCCCCTCGAGGCCGGGCGGGGCCAGCCGGGGAGGCGCCGGTTCAGTCGCCGCGTCGCTCAATGCGCGCCGGAGTTGGTGGGGTCGCTCGAGTGCGGCTGCTGGGCCTCCGCCCGAGCTGCCTGCCGGAAGAGCACCACCCACGCCACCAGAGATCCCCCGGCGATCAGGGTCAGCACCGCCAGGGGCAGGGCCACCTGCATTGCGTCAAGCATCGTGAAACTCCTCCTAACAGGAGTATTCTATCCCTCGTGCTGAACTAAGCGAGCGTCGCATGGGCGGCCCTGGCCGCCCCGGTCCCTGCCGCCACGGCCCGCGGTGCAACGCATCGCCTGGGCTCTGATTTCGGACCCGCTCGAGGAGCAGCCTTGAACCCCCCTGTCCTGGACCCACGCCGCGCTCGCCTGGCCCTGTTCGGCCTGGTCGGAGCCAGCTTCGCCGACGCCCTGGGGGCGACCATGATCCTGCCGGTGGTGCCCCTCTTCCTGCGCCAGGCTGGGGCCTCCTACGCGGAGATCGGTCTGGTCGCGGCCGCCTTCTGGGGCGCCGGGCTTCTGGTCGGATATCCCATCGGTCGGCTGTCGGACCGGCTCGGCCGCAAGCGGCTGCTCGTGATCAGCCAGGTGGTGTATGCCGCCGCCACCGCCACCTTTGCCCTCAGCCCCTCCCCGCTCTGGTTCCTGGCCCTGCGCGCGCTCCAGGGGGGAGCCGCCGGAGCCGCCAACGTGCTGGCCATGGCCGCGGTGGCGGACGTGGTGGTCCCGGAGCGGCGGGGGCGGGCCTACGGATCGCTGACCGGCGCCTACATGACCGGGACCATCGTCGGCCCCCTGATCGGGGCGACCCTGTTCACGCTCTCGGTCCCGCTGACGTTTCTGGCCTCGGCCGCGGTGGCGCTGGTGGTGGGGGTCATCATCGCCTGGACGCTGCCCGGTCGCGCCGCGGTGGTGGCGGCCAGAGTTCCGCTCCGCCTGGGGGCAGCGGTCTGGCGCAACCGGGCGGTGCTGGGGATCCTGCTGGCATCCGCGGCCCTGGGCCTCTTGATCGGGATGTACGACACCCTCTGGAGCCTGCTGATGCACGCCCGCCACGCCACCGATTTCGAGATCGGCCTCTCGTTCACACTGTTCGGCCTGCCGTTCGCGCTCGGGTCCTGGCCGGCGGGCTGGTTGGCGGACCGCGTGGACAACCGCTGGCTGGTGTTCATCAGTCTGGTCGCGGCCGCGGCATTTGCGGCCACCTACCCCTTCCTACCGTCTCCCGGCTGGCTCATCGGTCTCGGGGTGTTCGAGGGGATCTTCACGGTGACCGGGGCCCCCGCCCGGCTGGCGATGCTCTCCCGCCAGGTGCGCCCAGATGAGATGGGGAGCGTCCAGGGAATCTATGGCTCGGTCCAGGTCGGGGCATCCGCGGTCGCCTCCGCCCTCGCCGGGGCGCTGTTCGGGATCGCCCTGCCCCTGCCCTTCGTCGCGACCGCGGCGGTCATGCTCTTGGCAGCGCTCGGGCTCTGGCCGCTCTGGCGGGGGGTGCAGGGGCGGCCGCAACATTCCGCGGCCGCCGCTCCGGCCAGAAGGTGAGTGGGGCCCGGCACCTTCTGGTGCCGGGCCCCACGGGATCCGCCAGGGTTCAGTTGGTGGGCAGAACGATCCGCCGGAAGGTGGCGTTGGTCACATCCGCGAAGGACGTGTAGAGCGCCGCGATCGCGGTGATGATCCCAAAGTAGCCGCCGATCTTGGTGAACCCGGTGCCTCCGCCCCAGCCCCAGGCTCCGAAGGCAAGCAGGAAGAAGGTGATGAACAGGAGCAGGAAGACCACCTGCACCGCCCTGGTCCCACCCAGGGAGGCCACGAACATGTAGAGGGTGAACACCCCCCACATGAACAGGTACAGGCCGATGATGGGGCTGGCGTCGGCCGGGGTCACCGTCTTGGCCCAGACCCCCACCAGCAGGTAGTAGCTGAACCAGAAGGCGCCGTACGAGGTGAAGGCGGTGGCGGCGAAGGTGTTGCCGCGTCGGAACGCCCACATCCCCGCCAGGAGCTGGCCGAATCCGCCGTAGGCGGCGGCCATCGGCAGGACGGCGGTGGTGGCGCCGGCTCCGATGATCCCCGCGTTGATGAATGACAGCAGCATGGTCGTGAGGCCGAACCCGGCCAAGCCCAGAGGGGCGGGGTCGGCGATTGCCGGAGTCGCCTCCTGGGTGTGCATCACCGGCTGCGGGCCGGCGGTCGGATTGTTGGCAGCCATCAGTTGACTCTTGAGCCTCCGTTTACTAAGCGCTGATGAATCAGGGTCGCCGCTACTCCCGTCGCTATTGCTCCTTGCCCTCCTCTGCTACGGCCCTTGAGCGCAACTCCTCGACCACCGATGGGTCGGCCAGGGTGGTGGTGTCTCCCAGGGCCCGATGCTCCGCGACGTCCCGCAGCAGGCGGCGCATGATCTTCCCGGAGCGGGTCTTGGGCAGCTCGGGGGTGAAGACGATGTTGGCGGGGGCCGCGATCTTGCCGATCTTCTTGCCCACGTGGTCGCGCAGCTCCGCGAGCAGCTCGACGGAGGGCTGGTGGGCCGCCTTCAGGGTCACGTAGGCGACGATCGCCTGTCCGGTCTGCGGGTCCTGCCTGCCGGTCACGGCCGCCTCCGCGACCGCAGGGTGGTCGACCAGAGCCGACTCCACCTCGATGGTGGAGATGCGGTGGGCGGAGACGTTCATGACGTCGTCGATCCGGCCCATCAGCCAGAAGTCACCGTCCTCGTCCTTGCGCGCCCCGTCGCCGACGAAGTACACCCCCGGGAAACGCGACCAGTAGGTCTGCTGGTAGCGCTCGGGGTCCTTGTAGATTCCCCGGAGCATCGCCGGCCACGGCTTGCGGATCACCAGGTACCCGCCCTGTCCGGGAGGCACCTCCTCGCCGCGCTCGTCGTAGACCGCCGCGTCGATGGTGGGAAACGGCTTGGTGGCCGATCCCGGCTTGGTGGTGGTCACCCCCGGCAGCGGCGTGATCAGGATCATCCCGGTCTCGGTCTGCCACCAGGTGTCGACGATCGGGGTCCGGCCCCCACCCACGTGCTCCCGGTACCAGATCCACGCCTCCGGGTTGATCGGCTCGCCGACCGTGCCCAGGAGCCTCAGAGAGCTGAGGTCGTGCTTCTGAGCGTACTGCGGGCCCCACTTCATGTGGGTTCGGATGGTGGTGGGCGCGGTGTAGAGGATGTCCACCTTGTAGCGCTCGATGATCTCCCACCAGCGCTCCTCATTGGGGTGGTTGGGGACGCCCTCGTAGATGACCCCGGTGGTGCCGTTGCAGAGGGGGCCATAGAGGATGTAGCTGTGGCCGGTCACCCAGCCGATGTCGGCGGCGCACCAGTAGACGGAGTCCGGCTTGACGTCGAAGATGTAGTGGTGGGTGGTCGCCACCCCCACCAGGTACCCACCGGTGGTGTGGACTATCCCCTTGGGCTTGGCGGTGGTGCCGCTGGTGTAGAGGAGATAGAGCAGGTCCTCGGAGTCCATCGGCTCGCAGGGGCAGGTGGCGGGATCATCGCTGAGCCCCTCGACCAGCTCGTCGAGATAGATGTCGCGCCCCGCCTTCATGTTCACCGGATCGCCGATCCGCCGCACCACCAGGCAGTTGCGCACGGTCGGCGACAGCTCCATGGCGGCATCGCAGTTGGCCTTGAGGGGGATCTTGTTGCCCTTCCGCCAGCCCTCGTCCTGGGTGATCAGGACCTCCGCCTCCATGTCGTTGAGCCGCCCGGCCACGGCCTCGGCCGAGAAGCCGCCGAACACCACCGTGTGGGGGGCTCCCAGCCGGGTGCAGGCCAGCATCGCCACCGGCAGCTCCGGACACATGCCCATGTAGATGCCAACGGGCGTTCCCTTCTTGACGCCGAGCTTCTTCAGCCCGTTGGCGAAGCGGACCACCTCATGCTGCAGGTCCGAGAAGGTGATGGTGCGGCGCTCGTCCACCGGCTCGCCCTCCCAGTAGAAGGCGACCTTGTCGCCGCGCCCGGCCTCGACGTGCCTGTCGACGCAGTTGTAGCAGACGTTGAGCTGCCCGCCGAGATACCACTTGGCATACGGCGGCTCCCACTCGTAGAGCTTGTCGAAGGGTCGAAACCAGCTGACCCGGGTCCTCCCCTCCTGCTCCCAGAACTCCTCGAAACCGCGCGTGTAGATGTCGGGCTGGGCGTTGGCCTGGGCGGCGAATTCGGGTGGCGGCGGGAAGCGCCGACTCTCCTCCTGCAGCGCGTCGATCCGGTTTGCGTCAACGGTCATATCGCCCTCCTGTCTGCTGGCTGCGGGCACCCTTCACAGGTGTGAGCTCCCTCCCCCAATCGGGACTCCGACACACGACTCGTCAGGCTGCAGGTTAGACACCACCCCGCCAGGCTTCAACGCCCGCGCGGCAAACGGTCACTTTTGGGCCTGTCAGCGGTTGGTTTCCGGCGCTGAGCGGTGCTCAACTTGCGCGCCGCCAGCACCCGGGGGATGATGCGGCCATGCCCTGGCAGTTAGTCGTCTTCTCGGAGATCGCCCTGACCACCGCCGCCGCCGTGGTGGTGACACGCCGACTGGGGCGGCGCGCCCACGCCTTCGACACCGACGCGGAGCGGGCGACGATGAGGACCCTCGCCTTCGCCACCCAGGCGGTGTCGACCCTGCGACAGGGATTGACCGCCAAGACCGCCGCCAAGGTGCTGCGCTCGTTGGTCCCGCAGTCGGCGGGGTTGGCGGCCGCGCTCTACGACAGCCGTCAGCTGCTGGCGTTTCAGGCAGTGGCGGGCAGCCGGGCCGAGGGCCACCTGAGGCACCTCCCGAAGGAGGGGCGCGAAATCCTGGCCTCCCTCTCCACCGGGCGCACCCAGCTGGTCAAGCTGCACTCCGGCGAATCCTCGGCGGGGTGCCCGCTCAAGGTGGCGGTGGTCGCACCGATCGGGCTGGAGGATCGCCCGGTCGCCTGCCTGGTGACCTTCCACGCCGGCGAACCCAGCCCGGCCCAGCTGCGGATCACCACGGATCTGGCCGAGCTGCTGGCGACCCAGCTCCGGCTGCAGCGGGCCGACCAGCAGCAGGCGGCGCTGGTGCGTTCCGAGCTGCGGGCGCTGCGGGCACAGATCTCGCCCCACTTCATCTACAACACGCTGGCCACCATCGCGAGCTTCGTGCGCACCGACCCGGAGCGGGCTCGGGAGCTGTTGACCGAATTCGCTGACTTCAGCCGACGGGCGTTCTCCGGTCCGACGGCTGAGTTCACGACTCTGGCGGACGAGCTGGTGTACGTCAACCAGTACCTGACCCTGGAGCAGGCCCGCTTCGGCAGCCGGCTGGCGGTGCGGTACCACATCGAGCCGGAGGTGCTCAGCACCGTGGTCCCGACCCTGCTGGTGCAGCCGCTGGTGGAGAACGCGGTCAAGCATGGGATCGAGCGACGGCCTGGCAACGGCACCATCGTGATCGAGGCCGACGACCAGGATGATGAGTGCCTGATCACGGTCCGGGACAACGGGGATGGGTTCGCGACTCCGCTCGACCTCGGCGAGCACCCCGGCGCGCTCGCCAACATCAACCGCCGTCTCAACCAGATCTTTGGTCCCGCCCACGGTCTGGAGATCGAGTCCGCGCCGGGCTCGGGGACCTCGGTCAGCGTGCGGATACCCAAGTACCGGCCCGGCGTCAAGGCGTCGTAGCTTTGGAGCAACGCTTCCGGGCCCT
>JAKAVU010000091.1 GCA_021817185.1 bacterium | reverse complement strand
AAGGCCCTCCAACTCTCAGCCCTGCTCCGCGAGTTGGACAATCACCCGATCCCGTTCGACGAGTCGCTTCGGGAGGAGTTGACGGCAGCCCTGGATCAGGTCGGGTGCCGGATAGCGGCAACCAGGGCGCTGGAGGGGGTACCCGGGAGCAGCGCCAAGGAGTGACCCGAGGGGCGCCAGCCCACCACAGGTTAGAATCGATCGGTCGGCGCCCATAGCTCAGCCCGGATAGAGCACCAGACTACGGATCTGGGTTTGCGGGGGTTCAAATCCCTCTGGGCGCACCATCCTAGTTCAAATGAATTGGGATGGACAGCGCCCGACTCTGCTGACATCCAGCGCAAACGCGGAGGACAGTAGGAGGGTCAAGCGCTGTGTAACAGCGCTTCCTGGACCCAAAGCGCTGGAGACTGAAATGGACGAGCGCGAACCCGCTCCCACCCAATCACTGACTTTTCTTTCCCCGGACTTCATCGCCGACTGCCGCGGCAGGGGACTGTCCCTGCGAACGGTCGACTGGTACGACGCCACACTCGCCCGCCAGTTCCTGCCCTGGTCCGCGTCCGAGGAGATCGTCAAGCCCAGCGACCTCACCCCCCAAGTCGTGGGACGCTTCACCGCCCGCCGGATCGAACGCAAAGGACCGCACGGCCCCCTGCGCCGCTCGACAGTGCGCTCGTACGTCCGGGCGGTGCGGGTGTTCCTGGCCTGGGCCCAGACTCCAGAGGGCGGAGCCGCTGCCGTCGGCGCCAGCCCAAGACTGCCACGACCCGAGCAGAGAGTCTGGGACGTGCTCACCCGCGAGGAGATCCAGGCCATGGAGAACGCGGCCAAGACGGAGCGCGACAAGCTCCTCGTGCGAGTGCTCGCCGACTGCGGGCTCAGGCTCGGCGAGGTGCTCGCGTTGCGTGCCGAAGACCTCTGGGAGCCGCGGCGCTCTGAGTTCGCCCTCAAGGTGAGGGGCAAGGGCAGCCGCGACAGGATCGTGCCCCTCGCGCCGGCTCTCTACGGGCGTCTGCGTCGCTACCTGACCGCTCGCGCGGCCGACCCCGGCGCGACCCCGTCTTCGTCGCCCTGCGCAAGGGAGCCGACGGCAGGTACGCGCCCCTCACCAAGAGCGGGCTCGAGCAGGCGGTGCGAAGCCTGGCCCGAGAGGCAGGCATCGAGAAGCCGGTCTACCCCCACGTCTTCCGCCACAGTTTCGCCACCGAGTGGCTCCGCCGCGGCGGGAACATCATCAGCCTGCAGCGGATCTTGGGCCATTCCGACCTGACGATGATCCAGGGGGTGTACAGCCACCTGGACACGTCGGACGACTACCAGGCCGGTACGCTCGTCCTCCTGGGCCAGGACTAGCGCTGGAGGCCGGCGGAGATCCGCGGCTGAGGGTTGCGAACGCCGCGATCGCGTCAATGGTGAACGCATCTCTGGGGTGCCTATGGCTGAGATTGCACTTCTCGGCAACTGACCCGTTTCACGCTGGGGGTGCGGGAGCCGTGATCTCAGACGGATAGGACGGTCAGGACAATGTAGGCGACCGCGAAGACCAGGATCAAAAGGACGATCTTTGCTCGATCGCTCTTGAATCCTCGGCCCTTGAAGAACACACGCTCAGACTACCGCCGTTCGCGCGCACCCACACTCCTCTGAGGACCGGATTGGTTGTCGCCCACCCACAACCTGTTGGCCATCACGCTGTTTGAAGATGAAGTAGCGGAGTTGGCTCAAGACGAACCGGCGGCCGGTCGGCGGCTGTGCCTCTACTGCTCCGCCGTCTACCAGGGTGCCGACCCGACGACGGCTACAGGCGCAGATCCTCTGAAGACCCGGGGCGTTATGGCGAAGGCGGCGGCGCCTCGGGCAACAGCTCGATCTGGATTCGGCCTACCGTATGTCCAGCGTGCGTCGCTGTGATCGTGGCCAGGCCCGGCCGGACCTGCGCCACCACCACCAACGCCAAGTGTCCATCCTTGGCGCGGACCGAACGCACGACGCGCAGAAGACCAGAAGGGCTGATTCGCACCTCACTCCCGGCGGAGCAGCTCATGGCTACTTGGACATACACAACGTTACCCACTGAGGGGTATCGGACGACGCCACGAGCTCCTCGACCCCAGATCGGGTAGACCCCAATGCCCGCTGCTGAGCGGCTAAGAACGTGGCCACATATTATGGTTGGTGGTGCAGCAGAGGTCGCCCCACACCCAGCCAGTCCAATAGACGCGACACACAACAGCAGGCCGGGCCACCGCCTCTGCGTGACTGCCCGCCGCCCGGCTGCGCGCGGCAGCACGGCGAGCATCATACGCGTGCTGTCTTTTGCGAGTTGCTGATTGCCGCAAGCCTGCTGGCGATTTGCCCCTTCACCCCAGCCGGTGCCCGCCCCGACACCTCCACGGCGAAAGGATTGCCCAGGGCAGCCTCAACACTCCCCTCGCTGATTGTATAGGTGCTGGTGACGGCCTGGACACTGAAGTTCGTCTTCCCCGCCGCTTTGGTCAAGAAGGGCAAAGCATCTTGCCCTGGCAAAAGGAGAGGATCACGTGGTGCCGAGGCGACGATCACCCACCTCAAGTCACTCGCGGGCTGCAACTCACCGGGCTGGACAATCGTGACTTCCTGAAGCCTGGGGCGCTTCAACGTCTGAGTCAGAGCGCAGGTGACCAAAGTAGGCGCTGAACGGATTCGGCTTGATCGCGGTAGCCGTACCCACAATGATGTTGTCGGCGCTCGCTACCCACTGGTCCAGGGTCTGTGCTTGGGCCGATACCGCCGTGCCAAACATTGACTTCCTCGGAAGCTCCCCAACCGCAAGTTGTCGAACATTTAAGTGTTCCAACCAGGAAGTGTAGCGAGCGTCGGAGGTGCTCCACGACTGACCGTAATGGAGCGCTCGCTGCGCATCGGTCAGTCCCGGATTGGGTTTGTTCGCAGGACTCTCACTGGCACCAACTGCGAGCATAATCGCTCAGTGACATCCCTGGTCTCCTTCGCCCGGAAGCCAACCCTTGAAGGCACCCTGGTGCTGCTACGACCAGTCCAAATAGCCGACGCGGCGAGACTCGCTGAACTCGACGAAGAGACGCTCCGGCTTACCGGCACCCACCAGCCTCCCCCCGGCTTGGAGGAGCTCGAGGAGTGGTATCGCTCCAGGGCCGACCACGAAGATAGGGTTGACCTTTCGATCATCGAGAAGGCAACTGGCGAGTGGGCAGGAGAGGTCGTCCTGAACGATCTGAACCGCGACAACCTCTCCTGCGGATTTCGGATCCTCCTTGTGGGCCCCGCTTATTTCGGCCGCGGACTCGGCACCGAGGCCACCACGCTTGTGCTCGCCCACGCGTTCGAAACGGTCGGTCTGCACCGGATCGAGTTGGAGGTCTACGCGTTCAACCCAAGAGCCCGCCATATGTACGAGAAACTGGGTTTCGTCCATGAGGGCACCAAGCGACAGGCTCTGCTATGGCAGGGCGACTGGGTCGATGCCCATCTCATGGCGATCCTCGCCGATGACTGGTACCAGGGTGGCGGCCGGGGCGGACATGCCCTCACCGAGCCGCATGACCCAGCCTGACAACAACCCGTGCCAACTGGCGCCAACGCGTGCGGACACGGGGGAGTGCCTTCGGAAGCGATTTGAGATCGAAGCGAGTGTCGGCGGACGATGCCGGACTCTACTTCCCAGAACTGCTGGAGCCGCCATCAGATCCCCTGGTCACGGATGGGGCCCCAGATCTCATGGCAATCCCGAAGGTGTCCCAAGGCCAGCCACGAGTAATCTCCGCTGGGGTAACTTAGGGGTTGGCTCCCAGCCGGCTGGTCCGCGGCTGATCGGGGCTGGCCAGCAGAACGTGCACCGAGAGTGAGGTGCTACGGCTGGTGCGGATTCTGCAGCGACTACCACCGAGTGTAAACAGGGCAGACACGGACCATCGTCATGTACGAGAGGGATGAGTCGCGTTTGAGTTCGGACTACGGGATGCTGTGCAGCGAGGTCTACGACCTGGACAAGCCGATCGGCCAACCCCGCAATGACGTCGGCTACTACCTGAACCAGCTCATCGGGGTAACCGGACGGATTCTGGAACCAGCAGTCGGGACGGGACGGGTCCTGATCCCCTTGCTCGAGTCCGGCCTCGACGTGGAGGGGTTCGACACCTCCCCTGAGATGCTCGACGTGTGCCGACGCCACTGCCGGGAACGAGACCTACATGCGGTCCTCCGCCAGGCAGACATGACTACGTTCGTACAACCAGCTGCCTATGCGGCTGTCGTTATTCCCACGGGGTCGATCACGCTGCTCGACGGGAAGGAGGCTACGGCTGCCGCTCTCGCCTGCTTCCATCAGAGCCTACAGCCAGCCGGCCGGGTCCTGGTCGACGTGCCACCGCCCCAATTGATAGCTGAGCCCGAGCCGATGCGGCACTGGAGGGCTGGCAGCTTCGTGTGGACGCTCCAGACGCAGCACATCGAGTACGACGCCGTGGCGAACCAGACCACCCGCTGGCTCCGCTATGAAAAATGGGGTGCTGGGGTTCTGGTTGCCAGTGAACTCCAGCTCTTTAAGCTCCAGCACTGGAGTGTGAGTGAGTTCGAGCAGATGCTCAGTGATGCTGGCTTCACCAGCATCACCGTGACCGCCGACTACCGCGCTGGCACTCCCCCCGTAGCCGGCAGCGATGTCTGGACCTTCCAAGCATCGCGAGCCTGATCGACTCTGGGCCCCAGCACTCGACTAGGATCGTGGTAATGGCTCCGGACGACAGCTGGGCCGAACTCGCGGACAAGTTCGTAGGCGGTCACTACGGCAGCCTGCGCGGCCGAGTCCGGACGCACGTGATCGATCGACAGCTCCGCTGGCACCTCCCTCCACCGCCGGCGGAAGTGGTGGACATCGGCGGCGGCGCAGGTCACCAGGCGCTCCCACTGGCTCGGGATGGTTATCGAGTGACCCTGGTCGACCCCTCGCCGACCATGCTCCAACGGGCGCACGGCCTGATCGCGGCCGAGGCGGACGAGGTGGCGGCCCGGATCCGGCTTGTGGAAGGGTCCGGCGAAACGGCACCTGAGCTCCTAGACGGTAAACGCTTCGCGGGCGTCCTCTGCCACGGCGTGCTCATGTACCTGGAGGAGCCGGAAGCGATGGTAGCCGCGCTCGCCGAACTGGCGGCGCCGGGAGCCATCGTCTCGGTGGTAGCCAAGAACGCCCGGACCCTGGCCGCGCGCCCGGCCCTGGCGGGAGACTGGGAGGCCGCCTTGGCTGCTTTCGATGCTGACCGCCAAGTCAACGGCCTCGGCCTGGACACGAGAGGGGACACGGTTGAGGACCTCGAGGCACTGCTGCAGGCGCAACGCCTCAATCCCGTCGCTTGGTACGGCGTCCGCCTCTTCACGGACGGCTGGGCTCAGAACCTGCCTTCCGAAGAGGCCAGCGCCGACCTCCTTGCGGTCGAGCTTGAGGCCAGCCGGCGAGACCCCTACCGGCAGCTGAGCCGTCTCTTCCACCTGGTGGCTACGAGGTCAAGTGAGCCAAGCGCCCAGTAGACTTACAGCCTGGTGTCCCATCACATCACGTTGTAGGTGCACCAGCCTGGCGCCGCCACGAAGCACGAACACTCCACCTTGTTCCATATTTGAATTCATATTTGCTCGATGGCTGTCGCCCATGCGTGTCGATTACAGCAGGATTGACGACGCCCCAAGCCGCTGCAGTCCGCTACCGTGATGCAACCGACCGAGCTCAGCGAGGTCGCGCAACCCTTGCCGAACACTGACCAGCTCACAGGGCTGCACATTGAGTTGGTGGTGGCCGGGCAGGATGCGTTCGACGTGAGGTAGCTCTGCGATCCTATTGAGGGATGTTGCAAAGGCAGTTGGATCGGTGCTTTCGTAGTCGGCGTACAAGGTACCCCGGTAGAATAGGTCACCTGTGCATAGTAAACCGGTCGCCCGCTCCTGAAAGCAGAGGTGACCAGGCGAGTGTCCCGGGGTGTGCAGCGCAGTCAGGCGTCGGTTTCCCAAGTCGATTACATCTCGATCCTCCAGGACAATCGTCGGCCTGCCCTGGAAGCGTGCCCATCTGGCAGGGGTAAATTGGGCTGGGGGTTGTTTCCCGAAGGGCTCGCGCATCAGTTCCTCTCGATGGGCTTCGACTGGAACCGGGATCCCATTCTCCATCCAGTCGGCGTCGAGACGGTGGACTGCAATCTGGTCGAAAAGGCTATGACCGCCAATGTGATCCCAGTGACAGTGTGTCGTGCAGACGATGACGGGCACCTCCGTCAGTTTCTCGACTTCGGCCCGTATATTGCCGACGCCCAATCCGGTGTCGACCAGGGCGGCTCGCTCGCTTCCGACAAACAGATAGCTGTGCGTCTCCTCCCAGTGGCCGTATTCGCTCAGCGCGAACGTCTGCGGGCTGACCAACTCGACCGTGAACCAGTCCGGCTTCTGCATGGGCTGCTCACTCATAAGGATCCCTCCCGTGCAGCTTTCCCCTGGAGCGCGACAGCCGTTCGACTCTTCCCAATGCCCAGGGAGCCCAGTCGAGCGCCCTCGCGCTCAGCCGCCAAATGCTCTGAAATCGAGGGCAGACCCAACCCCACTAGACTCGGTCGTCCTTCAAGGTCGGCATGGGCGCACCACGGGAGCGTCGCTCCCTGCCGCTCTTGGTCACCACGAGTTGAGTTGGCCACAGTCTGACAATAGGTCGAGTCCCAGAAGTGTCAAGCCCAGAGCCTGAATTGTGGCAGGCCATCTGCGTTGGTCAATGTCTGGGCAACTCAAATGGCTTCTGCCCAAGCGCTGACCTGGGGAAACTGAACGTCGATCCGTCTGGTCACCGTGACGCTCCGACCCAATTCAGCGCTCGCTAAGCCTCACCTCGAGCCGACGCCCTATCCACTGATCGTGTGAGTGATGGCATGAGGGAAAAGGCTCAATGAACGCAACGGGGAGGTCAGCGGCCGCCGCTGACAGCCTCCCGGGCACCAGCTTCACGTCACCGACCGACGGTACGCAGGGGCTCCCGGGGACCAAGGCTCCGCGCCCTGCCCTGCCCTGCCCTGCCCGCGGCCCTGTCGCCGGTTGCTTCAGTGCTCCGTGCCCGGTGCCAGGTGCCCGGTACCCGGAGACGTGGTCTAGTGACTGAGGGAAAGTTGCGGATGGAGTTCTCGGCACCCACACGCCGGCGACGACCTCCTTGCGGTCGAGCTTGAGGCCAGCCGGCGAGACCCTTACCGGCAGCTGAGCCGTCTCTTCCACCTGGTGGCCAAGCGGCCCGGTCGGCCAGCCGCCGAGTAGCCCACGATCTGGTGCTGCATCACCCAATTCTTTGGTGCATTGGTCTGGTGGTGCTATGGACGACGTATCCGTAATCTGGTGCTTGTAGCCACTTCTAAGTTGGCTGGTTGAGGACTTGCACTCAGGGGCACTACCTACCGATCGGGGTTGCGGGGGTTCAAATCCCCCTGGGCGCAACACAGGTCCGGGTGGAACCTGGTTCGATGGGCCTGCCCGCGTTGACCTGTCGTCCCTGGGGATCAGCGGGGGAGGATGCGCAGGTCGCTGAGGAGGGCCCGAGCATACGAGGTGATATCGGCTGTTGCAAGCTCGATGAGTTCCATCCACCTGACCTCGACCACCTCCTCGAGGTCGGCAGCGAGAAGGCCGCCCACCTCTCTGGCGTCGAAGACGGTTGAGACATAGCAGCAGCGGTCTCCATTCGCGTAGACCACCTCGTAGGCGGGGCCGCCAACCGCGGCGCGCACCGAGGTGAGCTCCACATCCAAGCCGGTCTCCTCCAGCACCTCACGTCTGGCGGCATCGGCCGGAGACTCGCCCGGCTCTACCCCGCCGCCTACCGTGCTCCACTGGCCGCTCTCCGCCTGACGCACCAGCAACAGCCGCTGATCATCGTCCCAGACCAGCACGGAAACTCCGGGAAGCAGCAGCGGCTGGTGTCCAACCTGAGAACGCAGAGCAGCGACGTATTGCGACATCGGACTCATCGGTCAAGGATAAGGGTCACGTTCCAAGCACAGAAGGGCTCGTCGATTGGTTCGGCTGGACGCCCCGCGAAGGAGTTACGGCAGACGCACGCGCGGACCAACGCAGGTGACGCCTATCATCCAGTGGCGCCGAGCGCCATCACGGGATCGGAGACCAGCACATGTCCGCGGATCACCAGGCCCTTCACTTGGTCCAGACCGTCCTCGACTGCGAAGATGCCCGGCAACTGGCCGAGTTCTACCGCGAGCTTCTGGGTTTGCGGTACCGCCCTGGCGACGAGGCGCCGGCCTTCGGTGACCCTGATCCCAGGGGGCACGACTGGCTGGTGCTGGTTGGCGCGAACGGTGAGCGCCGCTTGGCCTTCCAGCGCGTCGCAAGTCTGCCAGCGGCAACCTGGCCTGATGGTCCCATTCCGCAGCAGATTCATTTGGACCTGTGCGTCGATTCCCGTGAGGACTTCCGGGCCGAGCATGCAAGAGTCCTGAGCCTGGGAGCGAAACTGCTCAGGGATCGCTCCGATGATCCCGACGAGCCGCTTCTCGTGTACGCTGACCCAGCGGGCCATCCCTTCTGCATCTTCGTACTCACCGCAAAGGCGGACGCCGAAAACCCCACCTGAGTCGGCGCGCTCCGCGGCCCCTCCGTCGCCAGCTCCGTGGTCAGACGGACCAGTACCAGAGGCCCGGTGCGCGAGGAGAGCAGACCGCGATCGCTCAACCCGTCGGGGGACGCTCCAACGGAGCCGAGCGGACGTGCACGGAATCGGTCGCATCGACCCTGGTGCCGGCAACGGGCTCGGTGAGGTGCGCTTCGCTATTCGCAGGCAGGGAGGCTAAGGGGAGAGCCCCAGTGGAGGCGGCGGGCGCGGCAACGTCCTCGTAGTGGAACTTGCCCCCGCGCAACCATGAGGCAACCGCGGCGATCAGGCAGGCCACGACTGCGAAGTCGAAGGCCTCGTGAAGCCCTCCCATGAACGGCCGCGCGATGAGGGACGAGAAAAAGGTCCGGCCGGTGAGATAGGCGACCTTCGCCGGAGCCATGTGCACCAGCGCCGGTCCCAGCAGCGTCTTGACCGGGTTGTAGCCCAAGAAGGCTGCGAACAGCGCCCCGGTCGGAGGCAGATGGGCGATCTTCGAAGCTGCGGCTGCGGGAATGCCCTGGGCGGTCAACCCGTGGTAGAGCGCCGACGGCAATGAGCCGGCCAGGCCGGTGATGATCAGGGTGAAGAAGATGCCGATCGACAAGACCATGGCCGAGTTCTGAAAGGTGGCGGTCATACCCGAGCCGGCACCGCGCTGGGTGCTGGGCAGGCTGTTCATGATCCCCGCCCGGTTCGGCGACGCGAACAGCCCCATCGCCATTCCGTTCATCAAGAGCAGGGCCGCGAAGCTGGGATAACCGAAGTTAGACGGCAGCAATTCCAGCAGTCCAAAGCTGATAGCCGCGGCCACCATGCCGCCGGTGGCGAACGGTCTGGCCCCGTAGTGGTCGGAGAGGATCCCGGATATGGGGCCGGCGATCAGGAAGCCGGCGGTGAGCGGCAGCATGTAGATGCCCGCCCACAGGGGTGTGGAAGTGAAGCTGTAGCCATGCTCGGGAAGCCAGATCCCCTGCAGCCAGATGATGAGGATGAACATGATCCCGCCCCGGCCCAGGGCGGCCAGCAAGCTGGCGATGTTGCCCGCGGCAAAGGCGCGGATGCGGAACAGCCCCATGCGGAACATGGGGTTCTGGACCTTGGTCTCGAGGTAAACGAAGACCAGCAGCAGGACGATTCCGCCGCCGATCTCGCCC
>JAKAVU010000090.1 GCA_021817185.1 bacterium | reverse complement strand
GCGGGGACAACTACGCCTACGAGCTGGTGGGCGCCCTGGGGCTGCGGGAGTCGGGTGGGGCGGTGCGGGCGGGGCTGGTCCACTACAACACCCGCAGCGATGTCGACCGCCTGCTGGAGGCGGTCCTGGAGCTGCGCGCTTAGCTGGCCGCGGCGGCCAGGCTCCGATCCACGGCCTCGGTGAGCCGCTCCAGCTCGCCACTCGGCCTGACCGGGTACGGCGGTGGATCCCGCAGCTCCTTCCAGACCGCGGGCAGCTGCTGCCACTGTTCCTCGAAGTGCTGGTGGGCGTCGCTGAGCGGTCGGCGCCCGGCGGCGGTGCGACGCCCTGCCCTCATGACCTCCTCCATGAGCGGCGGCGCGGTCTCCGGGGGAGCCGGTTCCCCCGCCAGGCCCAGGATGTCGCCAGACCAGTCGGGTAGCCGGTACACCTGCTTGGCGCCGGGCCAGGTCGACTTGCCGGAGGAGGTCTTGCGGACAGGCCGCCCCTGATGCTCCACCAGCTTGTAGACCGTCTCCAGGGTGGGCACCCCACCCGCCGCCCCCAGGGTGGTTCCCACTCCGAATCCGTCGATGGGAGCGGCCTCCTCCGCCACCAGATGGTGGATGCGATGCTCGTCGAGGCCGCCGCTGACGAAGATGATCATGTCCGGAAAGCCGGCCTGGTCGAGGAGCCGGCGGGCCATCCGGGACAGCGCGCCGAGGTCGCCGGAGTCGATCCGGATGCCGTGCAGCTCCACCCCCTGCCGGCGCATCTCCTGGGCGACCTGGATGGCCCGCTCCACCCCGCGGGGGGTGTCGTAGGTGTCGACCAGCAGCAGCGTGCGTTCGGCGAAGGCCGCCGCGAAGCGCCGGAAGGCGGTGAGCTCGTCGGCGTGGGCCTGGACGAACGAGTGGGCCATGGTGCCGCTGGCGGGCAGCTCATACCGGCCGGCGCCGGCCACGTTGCTGGTGCCGGCCAGGCCGACCAGGCGCGAGCATCGCGCCAGCTTCATGCCCGCGTCCACTCCAGGGGCCCGGCGCAGGGCGAAGTCCACCACCGGACGCCCCTGGGCGGCGTGGCGGCAGCGGGCCGCCTCGGTGGCCAGCCCCGTCTGCAGGGTCACCTGGTTCAAGAGGTAGGTCTCCGCCAGCTGGATGACACCCAGCGGGCCCTCCACCTCCAGGATCGGTTCGTTGGGGAAGACCACCGTCCCCTCGGCGACCGCCCTCACCCGGCCTCTGAATCGGAGCCCGCTCAGCCAATCCAGGAAGCCGTCGGAGAACCCGCCCAGCCGCCGGACCGCGGCCAGGTCGTCGCTGGTGAAGCTCAACTGCTCCAGCCAGGTCAGGCAATCATCCAGTCCCGCGGCCACCAGGAATCCCCAGGTGGGAGGCAGGGAGCGGGCGAACAGGCTGAACGTGGCCGGGTCGTCCGCCATCCCCTCGCGGCGGTACGCGTCGGCCATGGTCAGCTCGTACAGGTCGAGGAGCAGAGCGGCCGAAGCGCCTGACCCCGGTTGGCAGGCGGAGCCCTCGGATTCGAAGTGAGCGGCCTTGCTGCTAGTGCTCAAGTTGTCCTCTCCAAGATACGGTCATTCGGCCAGGATGGAGTCGAGCAGCCACTCCGGGTGCTCGCCCTGCAGGTGGTCGAGCCAGTAGGGGCTCTCGAAGGCGGCCAGCAGGGTGCCGTCGGTACGGCGCAGGACCCTGACCCCCCGAGTCGAGCGCAGCGCTGAGGCGGTGGCGGCGTCGGTGCGCCGGGCCAGACGGTGGGGGGTGAGGGTGAGATGCACCGGGGCTCCGTACTCGTGGCTGAGGCGGTGCGAGAGCACCTCGAACTGCATCTCGCCGACCGCGGCCAGGATGGGGGCCGGGTCCCCCTCTGGGTCCTGCAGCACCTGCACCACCCCCTCCTGTTCCAACTGCGAGAGCCCCCTGCGGAATTGCTTGTAGCGTGAGGTGTCGTGGGGGCGTGCGGTGGCGAAGAGCTCGGGCGCGAACGTCGGGATCGCCGGGAAGGCGACCGGCGATCCCGCGTACAGGGTGTCACCGATCCGCAGCTCGCTGGCGTTGACCAGACCGACGATGTCGCCCGGGTAAGCCAGCTCCACCGTGTTCCGGTCGGCGCCGAACATGGAGGCCGCGTACTTGGTCGAGAACTGGTGCCCGCTCGCCTGATGCACCAGCGCCGCCCCCCGCTCGAAGCGCCCCGAGCAGACCCGGACGAAGGCGAGGTGGTCGCGGTGGAAGCGATCCATGTTCGCCTGGATCTTGAAGACGAATCCCGAAAAAGGAGCCTCCAGGGGCCGCGCGGACCCGTCCGCGGCGGTCCGCGGCGATGGCCCGGGGGCGAGGTCCACCACCGCCTGGAGGAGGTGGCGGACTCCGAAGTTGGTGAGGGCGGAGCCGACGAACACGGGGGTTGACTCGCCGGCCAGAAACGACTCCAGGTCGAAATTGGCCCCCACCGCGCCGAGGAGGTCCACCTCGTCCCGGGCCGCCGCCCAGGCCTCCCGGTCCGGCTGAGCCGCCCGGTCGGCCGGCAGCACCTCCTCCGGCGCCATGGTGGTGCCGCGGACGGTCCTGGTAAAGCGGACAAAGTCGCCGCTCGGGCGGTGCACGACCCCGCGGAAGTCACCCGGCACCCCGACCGGCCAGGTGACCGGGGTCGCCCTGAGATTGATCTGGGCCTGGATCTCGTCGAGCAGCTCCAGCGGTGGCCGGCCGGGCCGGTCCATCTTGTTGAGGAAGGTGATGATCGGCAGCCGCCGGGCTCGACAGACCTCGAAGAGCTTCAGGGTCTGAGCCTCGATCCCCTTGGCGACGTCGAGCACCATGATCGCGGCGTCGGCCGCCGCCAGCACCCGGTAGGTGTCCTCGGAGAAGTCCCGGTGGCCGGGGGTGTCCAGCAGGTTCAGGACATGGCCCAGGTACTCGAACTGGATGGCGGTGGAGGTGATCGAGATGCCCCTCTCCTGCTCCAGCCCCATCCAGTCGGAGGTGGCCCGACGCCTGCCGGCGCGAGCCTTGACGCTGCCGGCCTCCTGCACCGCCCCGGAGTAGAGGAGGAACTTCTCCGTGAGGGTGGTCTTGCCAGCGTCGGGGTGGCTGATGATCGCGAAGGTGCGCCGCCGCTTCGCCTCGGCCAGCACGGTCTCCTGCTCAGTCACGGTCTGCCTCCCTGTACGGCGAACGGCAGACGGGCCGGGCCGGCTCTTGCACGCTGGTCTCCCTTGAGGCAAAGTGGACAGATGGCCAGGACCACCAGCCTAGGGCTGGAGCTCGTCAGAGGGGATCGAGGACCAGTGGGTTTCGATCTCAGTGTACAGGGTGGCCACCGGCGCGACGGCCGGTGCTTGCCAGTGTGGTTGCTTGCGCACACAAACGGATATGATGAGATCAGCAGCACCGGAACTACAGCCGGGCTGCCAGCAGGAGTAAGCCATGACCGTCGCCCCGTCTGAAGTCGCCAACGAACCCGTGCCCGCCCGCCGGATGCCCGTCCTCTATCTGAGCCATGGCGCACCCACCCTGGCCGACGATGCGCTCTGGCCGGATCAGCTGCGGGGGTGGTCCTCGGAGCTGGTGCGGCCGCGGGCGATTCTGATGGTCTCCGCGCACTGGGAGGAGGCGCCGGTCACGGTGTCCGCCACCACGCCCCGACCCCTGGTGTACGACTTCTGGGGCTTCCCGCAGCGCTACTACCAGGTGACCTACGCGGCCCCCACCGCGCCCTGGCTGGCCCAACGGGTGCGGGAGCTGCTGTCAGAGCCCGGCCGCCCGGTGCGGGAGGCGGCCGAGCGCGGCCTGGATCACGGGGCCTACGTGCCCCTGGTCGAGATGTACCCCACCGCTGACATCCCCGTCCTGCAGCTCTCCATGCCCACCCTGGACGCGGAGATGCTGATGGCCATGGGGCGCCGGCTGGCGCCGCTTCGGGACGAGGGGGTGCTGATCGTGGGCAGCGGGTTCTTCACCCACAATCTGCACGCCCTTCGTGAGGCCCCGGAGCCGGACTCGCCGCCACCCGCATGGTCGGCCGAGTTCGACCAGTGGGGTCGCGAGGCGCTCGAGCATCTCGACGTGGACTCGTTGGTCGACTTCCAGCACCGCGCCCCGGACGGCGGCCTGGCCCATCCCCGCACCGAGCACTTCGCGCCGCTGTTCGTGACCCTGGGCGCCGGCGAGGCTGACCTCGCCACCAGGCGGTCGGTCATCGAGGGCTTCTGGCACGGCCTCGCCAAGCGGTCGATACAGATAGGGTGAGGCGGGCCGGCCTAACATTTCGGCGTGGATCACAGGCCCGGCCCCGCCCCCGACCGGCGTGATCGGCGCCGGCTGCGGCCCGAAGATCCCCACTACCCCGAGATCCTCAGCCGTCACCGACAGGCGGTGGCGGCTGCGCAGGACACCTACTCGGACCCCGAGACTGGGCTTCTGGTGATGACCGCCGCCGCCCTCCGGAGGAACGGACGGTGCTGCGGGTGCGGCTGCCGCCACTGCCCGTTCCGGGGGCCCCGCGGGGGACAAGGGCGAGGCCCGGCTTGAGGATTTGGATGAGCTGGAGCGGTGGCAAGGACTGCGCCCTGGCGCTCCACGAGCTGCGGCGGTCAGGGGAATTCGAGGTGGTCGGGCTCCTGACCACGGTCAACTCCGAAGCCGAGCGCATCTCGATTCACGGAGTGCGGCTCAGCTTGCTGCGGCAGCAGGCGGCCCGCCTGGGTCTGCCCGTCCACGAGGTGGCCCTGCCCAGCCCCTGCAGCAACAGGGAGTACGAGCTGCGGATGGGGCAGGCACTGGTGGCGGCGGAGGACGCGGGGGTGGCGGCAGTCGCCTTCGGCGACCTGCTGCTGCAAGACGTGCGCGAGTATCGCGAGCGGCAGGTGCGGGCGGCGGGGCTCAGAGCGCTCTTTCCCATCTTCGGGCGATCGACCGAGGCCGTGGCCAGGGAGGAGATCCGGTTGGGCATACGGTCGATCCTCGCCTGTGTCGACCGCGCCCGGCTGGATCCACGCTTCGCCGGACGCCACTTTGACGCGGACTTGCTGGCTGAGCTGAGCGCCCAGCCCGGCCAGGTGGACCCGTGCGGTGAGTACGGCGAGTTCCACACCTTCACCTTCGACTCACCCGACTACTCGGCGCCGATCCCGGTCCGGGTTGGGGAGGTGGTGGACCGGGACGGCTTTGTGTTCGCGGACCTGCTCGTCGACGGCTGATCCCGCTGCCGTGCTCCCCGGTCGCCCGCCGGCGTGCGGCCGACCCAGAGGTGCGGATTCCGCCCAGTCCGTAGCCATCCAGCTCATCTTTGGCGGCGAGGCTAAACTCGAGGGGTGTCCCGCACCAGTTCCGATGCCACCGGCGCTCTGGTGGTCTTCGGCATCAGCGGGGACCTGGCCCGCAAGATGACCTTCCGGGCCCTCTACCGGTTGGAGGCTCGTGGGCTTCTGGACTGTCCCGTGATCGGGGTGGCCCTGGACCAGTGGAGCGACGCCCAGCTGGTCGACCGTGCCCGGGCTGCGATCGAGGCCGCGGAGCCGCGCTTTTCCAAGCGGGTGTTCTCGAGGCTGGCCCAGAGGATGCAGTACCTGCAGGGGGACTTCGACGAGGCGAGCACCTTCCGGCAGCTGGCGGAGCGTCTGCGGGGCAGGCGACGCCCCCTGTTCTATTTGGAGATCCCCCCCTCCCTGTTCGGCAAGGTGGTGAGCCGGCTGGCCGAGGTGGGGCTCACCCACGATGCCCGGGTGATGGTGGAGAAGCCGTTCGGCAGCGACCTGCAGTCGGCGCGGGCCCTGGACGCCGAGTTGCACTCGTTCGTGGGCGAGGAGCAGATCCTGCGCATAGACCACTTCCTGGGCAAGGAGCCGGTGATGGACCTCCAGTTCCTGCGCTTCGCCAACGACATCCTGGAGCCGGTCTGGAACCGCGACCATGTTGCGGCGGTGCAGATCACCATGGCCGAGGACTTCGGGGTGGAGGACAGGGGAAGGTTCTACGACTCGGTCGGGGCCCTGCGGGACGTGGTCCAGAACCACCTGCTCCAGGTGCTGGCGCTGGCGGCGATGGAGCCTCCCGCGGGATCGTATGCCGACGATTTGCGCAACAAGAAGGCGGACGTGTTCCGCGCCATCCCCGACGCCGATCCCACCAACTGCGTCCGCGGGCAGTATCAGGGCTACCGGCAGGTGCCCGGGGTCAGCCGGCGCTCCAACACCGAGACCTACGTGGCGCTGCGCCTGGCGATCGACAACTGGCGCTGGGCCGGGGTGCCCTTCTTCATTCGTGCCGGCAAGGCCCTGGCGGAGCGGGTCACCGAGGTGAGGATCATCTTCCGCCACCCGCCTCACCTGGCGTTCCTGGGTCGGACCGCTCATGCCGAGCCCAACCAGGTGATCCTGCGGATAGACCCGGACCCGGGACTCAGGCTGGTCCTGAACTCCAAGGGCGGCGAGGGGCGGATCTCCCAACCTGTGCACCTCGATCTGTCCTTCGCCGCCGAGGTGGGTCGTCCCGCGGAGCCGTACGAGCGGCTGATCGACGATGCGCTCCGGGGCGACCACAGCCTGTTCACGCGCGAGGACACGGTGGAGGAGACCTGGAGGATCGTGCAGCCGCTGCTCACCTCGCCCAGCCCGCTGGTGCGCTACGAGCAGGGATCATGGGGACCGCAGGAGGCGGTGCAGCTCGTCCGGGGACACCCGGGGTGGCACGACCCCTGGATGGCGAGCCCGGCCTCGGAGGGACGGCCCCGCAGTCGATCAGTGAGGAGCAGGAGATGACCACTTCGAAGCCGATGCAGCTGGGAATGGTGGGGTTGGGCCGGATGGGCGCCAACCTGGTGCGGCGGTTGATGCGCGATGGCCACTCGTGCGTGGTCTACGACCTGAACCCCAAGGCGGTCGCGGGCCTGGCCGCGGAGGGCGCGGTCGGCGCCTCCTCCATGAGCGACTTCGTGGCCAAGTTGACCCCGCCGAGGGCGGCCTGGGTGATGGTCCCGGCCGGCTCCGTCACCGACTCGACCATCAAGGAGCTGGCCCGGCTCCTGGACCGGGGGGACATCATCATCGACGGGGGCAACTCGTACTACCGCGACGACATCAGAAGAGCCGCGGAGCTGCAGCAGGCCGGCCTCCACCTGATCGACTGCGGCACCAGCGGCGGTGTCTTCGGGCTGGAGCGGGGCTACTGCCTCATGATCGGCGGCGAGCCGGGACCGGTCGCCCACCTGGACCCCATCTTCTCGAGCATCGCTCCGGGAGTGGAGGCGGCGCCGAGGACGCCGGGGCGGCGCGGCACCCCGGCCAAGTCGGAGCACGGCTATCTCCACTGCGGGCCCAACGGTGCGGGTCACTTCGTGAAGATGGTTCACAACGGGATCGAGTACGGCATGATGGCGGCCCTGGCCGAGGGTTTGGACGTGCTCCACAACGCCAACGCCGGGACCCGGGTCCAGAGCGCCGACGCCGAGACCGCGCCGATGGAGGACCCGGAGTTCTACCAGTACGACATCGACACCCGTGAGGTGGCGGAGGTGTGGCGGCGCGGGAGTGTGGTGGGCTCATGGCTCCTCGACCTCACCGCCATCGCGCTCCAGGAGTCCCCAGAGCTCACCGAGTTTGCGGGCCGGGTGTCGGACTCCGGCGAGGGGCGCTGGACCTCCATCGCGGCCATCGACGAGGGCGTGCCCGCGCCGGTGCTGACGGCCGCGCTGTACTCCCGATTCTCATCTAGGAACCTGGGCGAGTTCGCCAACAAGACGCTGTCGGCGATGCGCAAGCAGTTCGGCGGCCATGATGAGAAGGCGGGGTGACAGCGCCTCGGCCCGGAGCGCTACGAGGTGGAAAATACGGGTGTGGGGATCAGGATTCTCGCAATTGAGCACGGATGGGAGTGCCCCTCGGGGAGCTCGGAGGTAAGGCCATGAACGCTACCCAGCAACTTCAGCAGGCGGGCCAGAGCCTGTGGTTGGACAACATCACCCGGCAGCTGCTCGATGACGGAGGCCTGGAGGCTCACATCAGGGAACGCTCGGTGACCGGCCTGACCTCGAACCCCACCATCTTCGACAAGGCGATCGAGTCCAGTTCGGCCTACGATGGGGACATATCGCAGGGAGTCGAGCGCGGGGTTTCCAGCGAGGAGATCTTCTTCGATCTGGCGATCGCCGATCTGCGCCGCGCCGCCGACCTGTTCGGGCCGATCCACGAGCGCACGCTGGGGGTCGACGGCTGGGTTTCCCTGGAGGTCTCACCGCTGCTCCTCAACGATGCCAAGGGCACAGTGGAGATGGCCCGCCGCCTGCACCAGCGCGCCCAACGGGCCAACCTCTTCATCAAGATCCCGGGCACCTCCGCCGGGCTGCAGGCGATCGAGGAGTCCATTTTCTCCGGCGTGCCGGTCAACGTGACGCTGTTGTTCTCCGCCGCTCAGTACGCGCGGGCCGCCGAGGCCTACATGCGGGGGCTGGAGCGGAGGGTGGAGGCTGGGCTTGCCCCCGACGTGGCCTCGGTGGCCTCGGTGTTCGTGAGCCGCTGGGACACCGCCGTGCGGGGCCGGGCGCCCCAAGAGTTCCAGGACCGAGTCGGGATCGCGGCGGCGTCGCAAGCGTACCGGAGCTATCGCCAATTGCTGGACTCGGACCGGTGGCAGCGGCTCAGCAACTGGGGCGCCAGGGCTCAGCGGCTGCTGTTCGCCAGCACCTCCACCAAGGACCCCAGCTCTCCCGACACCCTGTACGTCAGCGGGCTGGCGGCGCCGTTCACGATCAACACCATGCCGGAGGAGACCCTGCTGGCGTTCGCGGATCACGGCCGCGTGGGGGAGATGCTGGCCGTGGATGGGGGCGGCTCCGGCCAGGTGCTGGCCGATCTCAAGTCCGCCGGCATAGATCCCGAGGAGCTCGCGGGCCAGCTCCAGGAGCAGGGCGGGGAGTCGTTCGCCAAGTCCTGGCGCAGCCTGATCGCCTGCATCGACGGCAAGCGCCAGAGGGCCGGCGTTGCCTCCTGAGCCGGGGTATGCGCCTCCGGCCGTGGCGCCGCTGAGGGAGCGGCCGGCCTTTCAGGCCCTGGCCGCCCACTTCGATGAGGTGCGGGACCTTCAGCTCAAGGAGCTCTTCCTGCGGGATCCGGGGCGGGGAGCCGCCCTCACCGCCGAGGCGGTGGGCTTCTACCTCGACTACTCGAAGAACCGGGTCACGGCCGAGACCATGCAGCTGCTGACCCGGCTGGCGGAGGAGTCCCGTCTGGCGGAACGGGTGGAGGCGATGTTCAGCGGGGAGCGCATCAACGTGTCGGAGCAGCGCCCGGTCCTGCATGTCGCCCTGCGAGCCCCCCGGGATGCCCGGATCCTGGTGGACGGGCACAACGTCGTGCCCGAGGTCCACCGCGTCCTGGACCAGATGGGCGAATTCGCCTCCGCGGTGAGGGATGGGAGCTGGCGCGGCCACACCGGAAGGCGGATCCGAAACGTCATCAACATCGGCATCGGCGGATCGGACCTGGGTCCGATGATGGCCTACGAGGCGTTGCGTGACTACGCCAGCCCCGATCTCGTCCTCAGGTTCATCTCCAACATCGACGCCAGCGACTTCGTGGAGGCGACCAGGGGGCTGGACCCGGCCGAGACCCTGTTCGTGGTCTGCTCCAAGAGCTGGCACACCCTGGAGACCTTGACCAACGCCGCCACCGCCAGGGACTGGCTGCTGGCCGGAATCGGCGGGGAGCGGGCGGCGATCGCCCGGCACTTCGTGGCCGTCTCCACCAACCAGGAGGGGGTGGCGGAGTTCGGCATCGACCCCGCCAACATGTTCCCCTTCTGGGACTGGGTGGGCGGCCGCTACTCCTACGATTCCGC
>JAKAVU010000089.1 GCA_021817185.1 bacterium | reverse complement strand
ATCTCCAACCTGCGGGCCGCCATGGCGGTGGCGGAGAGCGCTCCGGTGGCACCGCCAACGAAGAAGTACCAGGGCACCTCCACCGTCCAGGCCGGCCGCTTCACGATCGGCAGACCGTAGTAGGAGCGCGGTTCGGCCCGCGGCACCATGGCCCGCTCGCCAGAGTCCGGGCCCGGGCTCACCTGTCCTTCCTCCGCAGTGAGCCGAAAACCCCGGCCAGGATCAGCGCCGACGCCACCGACGCCACTCCCCACATGGTGGCCAGTTCGCGGCGCCGGTAGGTGGGAGAGGGCGGCATCCCGTAGACCTCGGGCCGGTCCAGCAGCAGGAAGAAGGCGCCGAAGCCGCCGACCCCGTCACCCTCGTCGGCTCCATAGAGCTGGGCGCTCTCGTGGCCGGGCTCCGCTCGCACCGTGGCCAGGCGGACTGTGGCCCTCTCCCGTAGCTCCTCAAGGGGACCGAACTGAATCGACTCGGTCGGGCAGGCCTTGGCGCAGGCCGGCTTTTCGCCGACCTTGAGCCGGTCGTAGCAGAGGGTGCATTTGAAGGCTCGGCCATCATCGGCGCGCCTTTCGATGACCCCGAACGGGCAGGCGGACACGCAGTATCCGCATCCGTTGCAAACGTCGTCCTGGACCACCACGGTGCCGAACTCGGTCCGGAAGATGGCGCCGGTGGGGCAGACCTCCATGCAGGCGGCGCGGGTGCAGTGCTTGCACACGTCCGAGCTCATCAGCCACTGCATCCCCTGCCCCGAGTCCGGACGGCGGCGTTCCACGAAGGCGACGTGACGCCAGCTGTTGGCGCCCAGGCGCATGGTGTTGTCGTAGGAGTGGCCTGACCAGGTCGGGTCGACGTCCGGCACCCCGTTCCACTCCTTGCAGGCGACCTCGCACGCCTTGCAGCCGATGCAGATCGAGGTGTCGGTGAAGAACCCCATGCGGACCCCCCCCGCCTGCCAGACCGGCAAGGGCACGGCTGCCTGGCGCGGCTGGGTGACGGTCACGAGAAGCCTCCGCGGGAGCGCCGGCCCGGCCTGATGTCACAGGTGGCGGCCTTCACCTCCTGGATGTGGACGTTGGGATCCAGCACCAGCGGGAAGACATCGTTGGCGGAGTCACCCCTGACCAGCCCGCGGCTCCCCCAGTGGTACGGGAGCCCGACCTGGTGAACCATCCGGTCGCCGAACTTCAGCGCCGTCATCCTGGGGGTGACCAGCACCCTCGCCTCGATCGATGCCCGCATGGTGACGATGGTCGCCCAGCCGCCGGGCCGCAGCCCGCGGGCCTGCGCCAGCTCGGGGCTGACCTCGCAGAACATCTCCGGCTGCAGCTGGCTCAAGCGTGACAGGAACCGGCTCATGCCCCCGGCGGTGTGGTGCTCGGTGAGCCGGTAGGTCGTCATCACAAAGGGGTACTCCTCGCTGCCTGCCTCGCCGGCCGTGGGGTGGTAGGGGTTGTCCGCGCGCCGGAAGACCTGGCGCGCCGGGTTGCGCTCCTGCTCGTAGAGGGCGTTGCGCAGGGGCGACTCTTGGGGCTCGTAGTGGGTGGGCAGGGGACCATCCACCAGCCCGCTGGGGGCGAACAGCCAGCCGCGGCCGTCCGCCTGCATGATGAAGGGACGGTCACCCGCGAGGCAGTTCTCCGCCACCGCTCCCTCCGGGGGCTGGTAGTCGGGGCGCCTATCAACGGGGAAGTCGGGGGTGTCCGGGCCCACCCAGCGGGCCTGCTCCTCGCTCCACTCGACATAGCGTTTGCGCTCGGACCAAGGCCGTCCCGAGGGGTCAGCGGAGGCGCGGTTGTAGAGGATTCGCCGGTTCATGGGCCACGCCCACCCCCAGTCGAGGGCGACCCAGTTCTGCTCCCAGTGGGGACGCCGGCGGGCGGTCAGATTCTCCCCGCCCGCAAATGCGCCGGCGTAGATCCAACAGCCACAGGTGGTCGACCCGTCCCCCTTGATGGCCCCCAGCCCCGGCAGCGGCTCGCCGCTCAAGGAGCGGCCCGTGATCTCCCTCAGCACCGCCTCCGGGTCAGGATCGCCGGACGCCAGGAGCGGGTAGTCCCAGCTCAGGTCGAGGATGGGACGGTCGTCCAGCTCGGGACTCTCCTGCAGCTTGGCCCTGATCTTGCGGCCGAGCCAGTAGGCGAACCACAGCTCGGACCGGCAGTCGCCGCGGGGTTCGACCGCCAACTCGTGCCACTGGAGGAGGCGCTGGGTGTTGGTGAACGACCCGCTCTTCTCGGTGTGCGCCGCCGCCGGCAGGAAGAAGACCTCGGTGGCGATGTCCTCAGCCCGAACCTCGCCCGAGGCAACCTCCGGCGAGTCGTACCAGAAGCTGGCCGACTCGATCTCGTAGAGGTCACGCACCACCAGCCAGTCGAGATTGCGCAGCCCCTTCCGGTGCAGGCCACCGTGGGCTGACCCCACCGCCGGGTTCTCGCCGAGCACGAAGAACCCCTTCACCCAGCCGTCGACCATCCCCAGCGTGCTCTGGTACGTGGAGTGATCGCCAGTCAGGCGGTGAAGGTAGTCGAACCCATACTGGTTGCCGGCGGTGGCCGCCTCGCCCCAGTAGGCCTTCAGCAGGGAGACCAGGTAGTTGCGCAGGTTGCCCCAGTAGCCTCCCGCCTCCCCGCCGTTGAGCCGGCAGAACTCGTCCAGGTCGGTTGTGTCATCGACCTTGGGGACGGGCAGATAGCCCGGGAGGACATCGAACAGGGTCGCGATGTCGGTTGCCCCCTGGATGTTGGCGTGTCCCCTGAGGGCCAGGATCCCGCCACCGGGCCTGCCCATGTTGCCCAGCAAAAGCTGCAGGATGGCGGCGGTGCGGATGAACTGCGCCCCGGCGGTGTGCTGGGTCCAACCGACCGCGTACACGAAGGCGGTCGTGCGGTCGCGCCCGGAATTGGCGCAGATCGTCTCGGCCAGCTCCAGGAACTGGTCTCGAGGGACCCCGGACACCGCTTCCACCATCTCCGGGGTGTAGCGCGAGAAGTGTCGGCGCAGCAGCTGGAAGACGCAGCGGGGATGCTGCAGCGACGGATCCTCGGCCGGGACCCGGCCCATCACCGGCTGGCCTCCCGCCTGCCCACCAGGGGCCGTCCGCTGGCCGGCGGAGGCGTGGATCGTCCCCCCCTGGTACTGCCAGCTGGCGTTGTCGTAACGGCGCTCGTTCTCGTTCCAGCCTGAGAAGAAACCGTCGAGATCCTCGGTGTCCAGGTACCGCTCGTCGATGATGGTGGCGGCGTTGGTGTAGCTGCGCAGGTACTCGGCGAAGTACCGCTCCTGCTCGAGCACGTAGCGGATCAGGCCGCCGAGGAAGGCGATGTCGCTGCCAGCCCGGATCGGGATGTGGCGGTCGGCCATGGCGCTGGTGCGGGTGAAGCGGGGGTCGACGTGAATCAGCGTGCCGCCCTTGAGCTTGGCCTCCACAACCCACTGGAAGGCGACCGGATGGCACTCCGCCATGTTCGATCCCATGACCACGATGCAGTCGGAGTTCTGCAGGTCTCCCGGGAAGGTGGTGGCGCCGCCCCTACCGAAGCTGGTTCCCAGACCGGGAACAGTGGCCGAGTGTCATATTCGGGCCTGGTTCTCGACCTGGACCACCCCCAGGCCCACCATCAACTTGCGCCAGAGGTAGTTCTCCTCGTTGTCGATGGTCGCCCCGCCGAGGCTGGCGATCGCCATGGTGCGCCGGAGCGGACGGCCCTGGTCGTCGGACCGCTCGAAGCTGGCCCGCCGGGTGGCGATCACCCGGTCCGCGATCATGTCCATCGCCTGATCCAGGTCGAGCTCCTCCCACGCGGTGCCGTGAGGGCGCCGGTATTTCACCTTCAGCTCGCGCAGGGGGCTGCTGACCAGCTCCTTGCTGGCCGAGCCCTTGGGGCAGAGACGTCCTCGGGACAGCGGGCTGGCCGGGTCGCCCTCGATCTGGGTGACCTGCTCGTCCTTGACGTAGACCAGCTGGCCGCACCCCACCGCGCAGTAGGGACAGATGGAGGGCACCACCCGGTCGGCGAGGGCGGTCCGGGGCTCCAGTTCCCTGGTCTTCGTGGAGGCGGCGCTGCGCCCCAGGCCGAGCGGGTCGTCCTCGGTCAGCTGCCGGATCACCGGCCATTGGGGCAGGTTTTGCCTGATCGACATCCCGCCCTCCGACTACCGGATCGCCCGCAGCATAGGCGTAGGATACCGCGAGTCCTCGGCCCCCGGCGGCTTAGACTGGCTCCCGATGGACCTCTTGGCCGGGCATCCCCGCGCTCTGTTCTTCACCGAGGTCGGCCCCCGAGACGGGCTCCAGAATCTCGATGCCGAGGTCCCGACCGAGTCCAAGTTGGCGCTGGTGGGTCGGTTGCTGGACGCGGGGGTGGACCAGGTCGAGGCGACCTCCTTCGTGTCTGCGAAGTGGGTCCCGAGGATGGGGGACGCGGAGGACCTGATCGCCGGACTGGTGGCGGCGCGCGGGCATTCGGTACTGGGACGGGTCCGAGTTCTGGTGCCCAACGCCAGGGGCCTGGAGAGGGCTCTCCAGGCCGGCGTCAGCCACGTGGTGGCCAACCTCGGAGTCACCGACAGCTTCAACCGGCGCAATCTGAATCGGACGGTGGAGGAGACGCTGATCGAACTGGGAGAGATGGCCGCCGCGGCGCGGGCGGCGAGCTGCCGGTTCGACATCGGTCTCAGCGTCGCATTCGGCTGCCCGTTCGAGGGCCGGGTCGACGAGGACAGGGTGGCCGAGCTGGCGGACCGGTGCCAGGAGCTGGGCGCGGACGAAATCGGGATCGCAGACACCATCGGGGTGGCCGACCCGCGCCAGGTCGGATCCCTGATCGAGCACCTGCTCCGCTCGGGGATCCCCACCGAGCAGCTCTCGCTGCACTTCCACGACACCAGGGCGATGGGCCTCGCCAACGCCCTGGCCGCCTACGAGCTCGGAGTCAGGCGGTTCGAGGGGTCGGTGGGGGGGATCGGGGGCTGCCCGTTCGCGCCCCGGGCGACCGGGAACGTCTGCAGCGAGGACCTCCTGCACATGTTGAAGCGGGTGGGCGCCAGCTCCCCGGCCGATCTTCAGGCTCTGTGCGACACCGCCGCCTACCTGGAGACGACCCTGGGGGTGGTTCTCCCGGGCCGGCTGTACCGAGCCGGGATCTGGACCGGGCAATCCCTCGACCGCTGACGAGAGAGTGCGCGGGCGGCCGGCGCGTCAGCCCTCGTCGGCGTCCGACCGGGGGTCCCGCAGCACCGCGGTCGCCCGGTGGCTCCCGTCTCCCCCCGGCTGGACCAGGCCGCGCCGTCGGCCCGTCGGCGCGGCTCCTCGTTGGAACACCCGCGTGCCCGACAGCAGCATGGCGACCAGCATGAAGGCCACGGATGAATAGAAGGCGGCGTGAACGCCGTCGGTGAACACCCCCGCCAGCTGGTGGTCGAGCTTGGTCGTGCCCACGAAGATGGCGAAGGCGAGCCCGCGGGGGATTGACCGGGCCGCGACCAGGATGGCGACCGCGAACGAGAAGACCATCCCCACGTTGGCGAAGGTGCGCAGCATCCCCGAGGCGGTCCCGAAGGCCCGGCCTGGAGCCGCCTTCATGACCGCGGCGTTGTTGGCCGGGAAGAAGAATCCAGCCCCGGCTCCGTTGATGACCGCGGCCACCGCCACCACCACCAGCGAGGTGGTGACCCCCAGCTGGGCGTACACCAGGAGCGCGGCGATCTCGATCAGGAGGCCGATCGTGGCCGGCCAGACCACCCCGATCCGATCCGAGAGCCTGCCCGCATAGGGCCCCACCAACGCGCCCACGAGATAGCCGGGCACGAGCAGCAGCGAGGCGTCCAGCGGGCTCAGCCGGCGCACCCCCTGCAGATACATGATCACCAGAAACAGCACGGCGAAGTTGGCCAGGCCCTGGAACAGGGAGGCGAGCAGGGTGGGGCTCATGGTGGGAATCCGAAACAGCGACAGGTCGAGCATCGGGGCACTGGTGGCGCGCTCGATGAGCACGAACGCCACCAACAGCACCAAACCGCCCAGCAGGAAGCCCAGCATCTCCAATGAGAAGGCGGAGGTGGCCAGGGACGTGATCGCCCAGAGCACTCCGAACAGGCCTCCCCCCAGGGTGATCATGCCGGCGAAGTCCAGCTGCTGGCGCTGCCGGTTGCCGGAGTCGCGCAGCACCCGCAGGGCCAGCGTGAAGGCGATCAGGCCGGCCGGCACGTTGATCCAGAAGATCCAGCGCCAGGAGAGAAAGGTGATGACCAGGCCGCCCACCAGGATCCCGAGGATCGCACCCACATTCCAGCCGATGCTGTTGAAGCCGTAGGCCCGTCCCCGGGTCTCGGGGGGAAAGGTGTCGGCGATGACCGCCCCACTGTTGGCGGTGATGAGCGCCCCGCCGACTCCCTGCAGAATCCGAAAGCCGATGATGGTGGCCTCGTTGCCGGCCAGAGCGCAGAGGGCAGACCCCACGATGAAGATCAAGAACCCTGCCTCGTACATGCGCACGCGCCCGAACATGTCGCCCAACCGCCCCACCTGAGTAGCCAGCAGGGTGATCACCAGCAGGTACCCCATGATCACCCAGACCACGTCGGCCAAGGGGACGTGCAGCGCGCGCTCCATCTCCGGCAGCGCCAGCACCACGATGGTGGTGTCCACGGCCGCCATCAGGACTCCGATCACGATCACCAGCAGGGCCAGGCCCGTCCTGGGATGCGACGCGGGGGAAGGGGAGGTCATCGCCTGCTTCCGGAGGCCGTAGACGTTCGTGGGCGCCGGGGCCGGCCCCAGGCGGTTACGAACAGTTGCTCATGCGCTTCCCCACAGTCAGCGGCTGAACCGCCGCCGCGGCCGGTGGTGAGGGTGGCCGCTCCCTCCTCGGGGGAGAAGCCGAGCAGGCCTGGAACCCGTTGCGACGCCCTCGCTCCCAATGGCCAGCCCAGCTGGCGCCGCGGCAGAAACCTGGGGCCGGCGCTGCGGAACTGCGTCTTGGCCCTGGACCCCACCGGGACCTCCGGCAGCTGGTCCCGGCGCTCGGTGGGGAATCGGTCCGGTGGGACCGCCATCACCATCGGCCACGGCGTGGCCTGGACGGTACCCTGCTCGGCGGCATCACGGAGCGTCATCAAACCGGTCGCGGTCCCAGCCCCGGCGGGGCCGGGACATCCGGCACGACACTTCTGGAGTGGGGATCGCGCACAGCTGCCAGTCAAGCAAGTTGGCCCCTGCCCGGTCCAGCGGCAGATCAGTCCTCGCTGACCACCGCCGGTTGGGTCGCCACCGGTGCTCGGGAGTCCGAAGGAGCCGCCTCGACCGGGGCGGCAGCGTTCTCGCTGGCCGCCGTGACCTCCTGGTTCGCTGGCTGACCGGGCCCGGACTGGCCGGCTCCGAGTTCCACCACGGCGGTGTAGCCGAGGACCGTGATCTGGGCGACCAGGAACGCGTACGCCAGGATCAGGAAGAACAGCCCGAAGGTGGACCCGTAGGAGCTGAAGCCGTGCTCCAGATGGAAATAGAGTGGGAACAGGAGGCTCAATCCCTCAAAGGCGACAGCTGCGACCAGGCCGCCCCGAAGGCTGCGTCCCAGGGTCGGCCCAGGATGCGGAACCAGGCGATAGATGGCGGAGAACAGGATGGTGCCCACCACCACCGCCAGCACTATCTGTCCGATCAGTGCCAGCGGTCCCGTTCTCAAAAAGTCGGGGACTCCGGGCAGTGAGGCGAGCCCGGCCAGCAGGCTTGAGCTCAGAACCACCGGCACCGCCAGCACGGTGAAGAGCACGATCATGCCGACGCTCATCAGCTTCTGCTTCAAAAACCCCCTGGTCTTGCCTCCTGACAGGGCGGCGAAGCCCTGCTCCATGGCTCCGAACAGGGATGTGCCAGACCAGACCAGGCCCAGGATTCCCACCACCGCCAGCGCTCCCGAGTCCCGGTGGAACGCCTCCAGCGCGGAGAGCACGACGGCCCCCTTTCCCTGCGGCAGGATGGCGGCCACGGCCCTGGCCACGGCCCGGCCCATCGCGGGGTCGCGGAAGACGACCCCCGCCAGGGTCACCGCCAGCAGCACGATCGGGAAGATGGCGAACAGGAGATTCCAGGCGATCAGGGTCGCCTGATTGGGGCCGTTGCGGCCCAGGTAGCGTGCCACCACCCGCACCAGCAGGGTTCTTCGCAACCTGGCCAAGAATCTCTTCACAGGGGCGAGGTTAGCCCGGGTCTGGCCGCTCCACCACATCCGAACTCGGCCAAGCAGCCGGGCCACCGGGCGGGAGGGCCCGGGCTCCCAGGACGGCTGCTATCCTGCCGGCGAGGGGGGGCCGGCTTTTGGTGGAGATCAGCTGTGATCGGAGGAGCACGGCCATAGCGGTCGGCGCTGCCCAGTCTCCAACTGGGGCTGCGGCGCTCGCCATTCGGGTGCGGGACCTGCGCAAGAGCTACGGGCCGGTCCAGGCGGTGCGCGGTCTTGACCTGGACGTGCGCCGCGGCCAGATCGTGGCGCTTCTGGGCCCGAACGGTGCCGGCAAGACCACGACCATGGAGGTGATCGAGGGGCTCAAGCCGTTCGACTCGGGGCAGGTCGAGGTCCTGGGCAAGTCGCCGCTGCGAGCTCGCCGCCGGGTCGGGGTCCAGCTCCAGGAGGGAGCGCTCTACGACGACCTCACCTGCGGTGAGACGCTGCATCTCTTCGGCAGGCTCTACGGATACGAGGCGAACCCGAGGGCGCTCCTCGACCTGGTGGATCTCGGGGGGATGCTGGACCGTCGCGCCTCCGCCCTCTCCGGAGGGCAGAAGCGACGCCTGCAGATCGCCCTGACCCTCTGCAACGACCCCGAGTTGGTGATTTTGGACGAGCCCACCACCGGGCTGGACCCGCTCAGCCGCCGCCAGACGTGGGAGCTGATCCGGCAGCTTCACCGGCAGGGGCGGACGGTGCTGCTCACCACCCACTACATCGAGGAGGCCGAGCAGCTGGCCGAGTACGTGGTGATCATCGACCACGGCCTGGTGGTCGCCGAGGGTAGCCCGCAGGAGCTGGTGTCACGGCTGGGAGCCGCCGCCCGGATCAGCGTGGCCGCCCCTGAGACCTCCCCGCTGGCGACACTTCCCGGCGTGCTCCGGGGCCGGTGGGAAGCAGGCAGGTGGGAGCTGCACACCAAGGAGGTGGGCTCGGTGCTGGCCGCCCTCGGCGCCCGGTTGGGGGAATCCGCCCTGCGCGACGTGACGGTCCAGCCCCCCAACCTGGAGGACGTATTCCTGCAGAGCGCCGGCCGCCACCTGTCCGAGGAGCGCGAGTGAGCGCTCCCCCGGGAACCGACGGACGGCTGTCACGGCCCTTGCGAGACGGTCCATGGATTCCCCTGCTGGCGCTCTCCGCGGCCAACATCAAGGTCCTCTACCGCAACCGCCAGGTGCTGGTCTTCAACGTGCTCGTCCCGCTCCTCCTCATCGTGATCTTCGGGGGGCTGTTCCAGCGCACCGCGGCTACCGTGGACGTGGCGACTCCCATGCGCTACTACCCGGTCCTGCGCCAGGCGCTGCCCAGGAGCTCCTTCACCCTGGTCCGCGCCACCGGCATCAGATCGCTCGAACAGGTTCTGAGCGATCAGGCCGCGTTCGCGTTGGTGGTCCGGGCCGAGGCTCCTTCCCGGCTGGAGGTGAGCATCTTGGAGAACGCCAGCAACGTCACCGAGAATGGCTCGTTCACGGCCGAGGCTGAGGCGGCGGTCGGCGCTCTCAACCAGACCCTGCTGCGGCGGGAGCCCGCCGTTCAAGGAGTCGTCCAGTCGGTGCACGCCCCCGGGGGGTTGAGTTCCGACTCGCTCGCCAAGAACAACTACATCGCCTTCCTGGCGCCCGGAGTGCTGGCCTACGCGGTACTGGCAGGCGGTCTGTCGGCAGGGCTGCGGTTGGTCGGGGACAGAGAGCAGGGGACCCTCCGGCGGATCCGGGCGACGCCA
>JAKAVU010000088.1 GCA_021817185.1 bacterium | reverse complement strand
ACCGGCCCGAGCGGGTATCTCGTACCCCCGCGCGCAACGGGAAGGACGGCCTCTGGCGGCAGGCCCAGTTCTGGCGTGGGGGGCAATTGTTGCCGCCGGGAGGTGGAGACGATGAGGTCGTCTCAAGCGGTCAGCGCGATTCTGGCCCCTGTTTTCCTGGCGACGCTGGTGGCCGGATGCGGGGCGGCCGCCGCCGCCGGCGGGGGGGGCGGCCAGCAGTGTGGCAGCGGCCATCGGGTGGAGGTGGTGGTCGAGCTGGCGAGCAAAAAGGTGGTGGATAGCTGCGTCGCCTTCACGGCGGCGGAAATCCCCGCCGAGACGGCCATGAAGCGCAGCGGGATCGAGTTCGCCATCAAGCACTTCAGTTACGGCGATGCGGTCTGTCAGATCGACCGCGAGCCGGCGGCCTACACCAACTGCTTCGCCTCGGGACAACCTTACTGGGCGCTCTTCACCTGGAGTGGCGAGGGCCCATGGCGGGTGGCTCAGACTGGCATCTCCGACATCCATCTGCGCCCCGGTGACGCGCTGGGATGGCACTTTGGCACCGGCAGCCCAGCCGCTCCCCCCAAGCCGCCCAAGGGCTGACCGGCGAAGTCGTGAATCCGCGGGCGCTGCTGCTCTGGGCCGGGGCCGTGCTGCTGCTGTCGCTGGGGACTGAGGATCCGGTCTACCGTGCGATCGCCCTGCTGGCAGCTCTCACCATGGTCCTCATGCGGCGGCGTCCCGCGGTCAGGGTGTCCCGGTTGCTGGCCTGGGTCGGATTGGCATGCCTGGGCGGGGTCGGCCTCAACTTTCTGCTCAGCCACACCGGCCAGGATGTGGTCTGGGCGCTGCCGGGTTGGCTGCCTGCCATCGGCGGCACGCTCACCTTGGAGGCGGCGGCGTTTGGTTTCGACGTCGCCCTGGGGCTGGGCGCCTGCCTGCTGGCTGGGAGTGCACTGGCCCTGGTGGTGGACTCCCAGCAGTTGGTCGAGGCGCTACCGCGACACCTCCACCGCACCGGTGCCGCCCTGGGCTCGGCCATCACTTTGGTGCCCCGACTGGGCCAGAGCTTCAGCACCGTGAGGGAGGCCCAGGCGATGCGCGGCTGGCGGCCACGGGGGCCCCGCTCCTGGCGGGCAGTGGCGGTTCCCGCGGTGCTCACCGCGATCGAGGGCTCGGTCCTGCTGGCCGAGGCCATGGATGCCCGCGGCTTCGCATCAGGGGGCCGGACCAAGGTCTGGACCCCAGCCTGGAGCGGACGGGATCTGGTCGATGCCATCTCCGCCGCGCTGGCGATCGCGGTCTTCATCACGGCCCTGCTGCTGGGGCGGGCTGGAGGCTGGCAGCCATACCCCAGTCTGGAGCTTCCCGCCGTCGATTGGCTGCCGCTCCTGGCCAGCCTTCTGCTGCTCCTGCCGGGGCTCGTCTAGATGGCGGTCACGGCGCGCTTCACCGACTACACGTACCGCTATCCAGAGGCCCCTGCCGCCGCGCTTGCGGATCTCAGCCTGGCTCTCGAGGACGGCATGACCCTCGTGGCGGGGCCCTCCGGAAGTGGCAAGACCACCCTGCTCCGTTGCCTCGACGGCCTGGTACCCCATTTCCATGGGGGGGTTGCCCACGGGCGGGTCGAGGTCCTCGGCCAGGACCTTCGAGGGGTAACCCCACGGCTGCTCGCCCAGCGGGTAGCGCTGGTTTTTCAGGAACCGGAGGCGCAGATGGTGCTGCCCGTGGTTGATCAGGAGGTGGCCTTCGGGCCCGCCAACCTGGGACTCTCGGCGGCGGTGGTCAGGCAGCGCGTCGAGCGCTCGCTGGTCGCGATGGGGATACCCCACCTGGCGCGGCGTCGGGTGGCGACGCTCTCGGGTGGCGAGCGCCAACGGGTGGCCCTGGCCGGAGCGCTGGCCATGGAGCCGAGGCTGCTGGTTTTGGATGAGCCCACATCGCAGCTTGACGAAGAGGGCGCTCGGGCTCTGCGCCAGCAGCTCGACCGGCTGGTCGCCCGCGGCGTCGCGGTCGTGGTCGCTGATCACCGGCCCCAGCGGCTCCCGGATCTTGGAGTGAGTCGAGTCTTCCTGAGGGCGGGCAGGCTGTCCGGTCCCGAGCCGGCGCCCGTATGGCCCCTCCGCCAGCCGGGCTCGCGAACCTCCGGGGAGCTGGCGTGGGAGGCGACCTCGCTCGCAGTCGGGCACGAGCAGCCTGTGCTCGAAGGGGTGAACCTGCGTTGCCACCGGGGCGAGGTCGTGGCCGTGACCGGGGCCAACGGAGCCGGCAAGACCACTTTGCTGCGCACCCTCGCCGGGCTGCTCCAGCCCATCCAAGGTGGCCTTCACCGCGAGCCGGGCCGCCGCGCCTATCTCCCGCAGGACCCCGGAGCCCTGCTCCATCAGGCGACCGTTCAGGCCGAAATCCAGCAGACGATCCGCTGGCTGAGACTGGCGGGCTCGGGGAGCGACGTCACTGCCGAGTTCGGTCTAGGGCAGCTCACGGGCCGGGACCCTCGAGATCTAAGCACCGGTCAGCGGCAGCGGGTGGCCCTGGCCGCGATCCTGGTCGGAGGGCCAGAGATGGTCTTTCTCGATGAGCCCACCAGGGCAGCCGACCAGGCCTCGCGGCGGGCACTGTTTCTGGCCGTGGATCGGCTCGCCAGCCAGGGGGCGGCGGTGCTGGTGGCCACCAGCGACCGCGAGTTCGCAGAGCAGGTGGGCGACCTGGTGGTGGTGGCCGAGGGTGGCCGGCTGCGGACCCTCGACCCGGTGCCCGCATGATCCTGCTGCTCGTGAGCCTGCTGGGCATGGGGCTCTTCCTCTGGCCCTTCGTGGGCCTGGGACTGCCTTCCAGCACCCCGGCCCTGGCCATCGGTCTGGGCTCCGTTCTGGCCCTGCTCGTCTTCGAGGTCGGCACTCGCCGGCTGGACTCGCGCTCGCTCTCCCTGCTGGCGGCCCTGAGTGCCGCGGACGCCGCCCTGCGGGCCGCCCTGGTGACCGGAATCGGTGGCTTCAGCCCCATATTCCTACTGGTCCTCTGCGCGGGATACGCCCTCGGGCCGAGCTTCGGCTTCCTGGTCGGTGCCGGCTCCCTGCTCACCTCCGCTCTGGCGACCGGCGGCCTGGGCCCGTGGGTCCCCTACCAGCTGTTCGCCCTCGGCTGGGTGGGCCTGCTGGCCGGTTGGGCGGGGCGGCTGCGGGCCGGAAGCAGACCGACCCGGGCGGACGTGCTGAGCCTGGCTCTGGTCGGGGTGGTGACGGGATTTGGGTTCGGAGTGGTCATGGACGTGTGGAACTGGACCTTCTTCGCAGGCTCGCCCGGGCTCGGCTGGAGTCCAGGGCTGGCGCCGTTACCCGCCTTGGCGAGATTCGCCCGCTACTACCTGGTGACGTCGTTCGGCTACGACGCCTTCCGAGCCGTCGGCAACGCTCTCATGGTCGTGCTCCTGGGCCTGCCGATACTGGCCGGTCTGCATCGGATCGGACGCCGCTTCCAACTCCAATGGCCAGTGCCGGAGCTGGCCCTCGAGTCAGCGCAGACGCCTGACCACATAGCTGCCGGCGATCTTGTCGTGCCAGCCTTGGCGGTGGGGATCCAGCGCCGCCCAACCGAACCCGACGAAGCAGGACGCCAGATCGAGCAGGTAGCCGGCGGCCCGAAGCAGGCTGCGTCTGAACCCTAGGCGGCCGCCGTCCTCAGCCCGCACGACCCTGATCCCCACCAACCACATTCCCGGGCTGCGGCCGAATCCGCCCCAGAAACCGACGAAGTAGACCGCCGGGGTGAGGGCAATGAGAGCGCCCAGGTGGACGCCCGCTGCCAAGGGGTCCAGGACAGCTGAGATGCCGGTGATTGCCAGCACGTCCGCCCAGAGGCCACCCGCCTTAGCCCAGAAGCCTCCGTAGCCGAGGCCGGGAAAGGGTCCTCGGTTGCGCCTTGAGAGCATGGCTTCCCACGGGTTCACCGGGGTGGCGAAGCTGCCCGGCAGGTCGGCCATCACGGCCTTGAGCTCCCCGATCGTCCTTGCGTCCAGGGCCCGATTGGTGCGCTCCCGCAGCTCGTCGGTGGTGAGCCGGCCGGCGACATGGTGCTCAGAGAGCTGGCTGGTCACCTGTTCTCGATCCGCATCCGAGGCGCGCACCGAGTTGCCTCTCTGGAAGAAGACTTGAAAGCCTGGTTGCGGGGGCTCCAGGGGGGGCGGTGGACGCCCGGGCACGACCGTTCAGCCGTCCAAGGAGGGCGCGGAGGCGGGGGCCGACTGGGCGCTCTCCCAATCGTGGCAAAGCAGCCCCATGTAGATCAGGTCCACCGCTTGCCCGTCGCGCAGGACGCGCTCCCGCAGCCTCCCCTCCACCTGGAACCCCAACTTGCGGTACAGGGAGATGGCGGCCTCGTTGCTGGCGATCACGTCCAGGCTGAGACGGTGCAGACCGAGTTCATGAAAGGCATATTTCAGCAGCAGCGAAACCGCCTCTGCGCCGTACCCGCGGCGTCGGTCGGCAACCTCGCCAAGGCCGACCGCCACCCAACCATGACGGTTGGCCCACTCGATGCGACAGACCGCGACGAAGCCCACCAGTCGATCGTCATCGAGGGTGCGGATGCGAAACTCGAAGGTGTCCGGGTCTGAGCCCGACAACTCGTCCCGCTCCCGGAAGTGGTCGGCGGTTCTGGGCCGTGGGGCATCGGTGTCAGCCTGGCGCCGGTAGGCCCCGTCCTCACTCCAGCGGGCCAGGACATCGGCATCCTCGGCACGCGGTGCACAGAGGCGTACCAGCCGGCCCCTGAAGAGATCCCCGGACACCGTGCCCTCCAACCGCACAATCGCCGCCAACGGGTCCCTGGAGTATGCCAGAGACGCAAGCGGACCTCTCTCCCGGTGGGGTATTGGCCGCCGCGGCGCCACATCATCGAGAGGTGGAGCCATGTCTGGGTCGGGGACGGTAGGTATCATCCCCGCCGTGCCAGTCGAGTTCCGCCCCATTCGCCCCGAGGAGCTCGCCCAGTTCGCCGACGTCAACCTGACCGCCTTCGGTGAGCGTGGTGACCCCTGGTTCGAGCGCTGGTTCCGGGAGCGGGTCAAGCCCCAGGATACGATCGCTGCGTTCGCCGACGGTCAGATGGTGGGCAGCTCTCTGGCCTTCCCGCTGGAGCTGGCCCTGCCGGGAACTGTGGTCACCGCCAGCGGCGTCACCGCGGTCGGGGTGCTGCCCACCCACCGGCGCCGGGGGCTGCTCCGCGAAATGATGACCCGACAGATCCTGGGGGCTCGCGACCAGGGCTTGGCGATGGCTATCCTGTGGGCCTCGGAGGGGGCCATCTACTCGCGGTTCGGGTTCGGGCCGGCGGCGCGGTCCTGGCGGGTCGCGCTGGAGCATCCTCGCGCCCAGCTGGTTCCCCTCCCGACATCAGGGTCACTGCGCATGGTGGGTCGCGACGAGGCCTTGCAGCGCTTTCCTCCACTCCATGATCACCTGCTCCAAAGCCGACCCGGGACCATCGGCCGCGACCAGCGCGCTTGGGAGATGTCCCTCTCGGAGGACGATCCTCACCTGCCCCGGGATGAGGCCAGACTCTTCCTGGTCGTCCATCAAGGCGACGGCGGGGACGACGGCTACCTTGTCTACCGGATCCGCCAGGCCTGGTCCGCCCTCGGTGCGCGGTCTACCCTTCTGATCTCCGAGATGGTGGCTAACGCGCCGGGAGCCGCCGCCGATATGTGGCGTTATTGCCTCGAGGTCGACCTGGTGCACCGGGTGGAGGCTTCGGGGCGTGGGCTGCGGCCGCTGGACGACCCCATCCTCTGGCTCGCCAAGGACCCCCAGGCACTGGAGCTGGGTCTGGGCACGACCATCTGGGCCAGGATTATTGACGTTCCCGAGGTCCTGTCCGCCCGCCGCTACCAGCGCGATGGCGACCTGACCATCGAGGTGTCAGACCCAGTCGAACATCTCGCCGAGGGGCGCTTCCGTCTCCACGTTGCCAACGGTGTCGGGGAGTGCCGGAAGACCGAGTCCAGCCCGGACCTGATCCTGGGCGTCTCAGAGCTCAGCTCGGCTTGTCTGGGCCAGCGGTGCCTGACCGGTCTGGCGGCGGCCGGGAGGTTGTCGATGGGCGATCCAGCCGCCGCTCGCAGGGCGGACGACCTGTTGGCGTGGGACCCGCCCCCCTGGTGCTTCGAGGATTTCTAACTCCCGGACCAGTCCTCGACCCCCGGGCGCTCGACTACCCGGCACAGCTTCCAGGGGACGCCCGTGGTGTCCAGCTCGACATCCACCTCGCGGGTCCGCAGGGGGGCGGCGACCGTTCCCTCGGGGTACTCGCAGCGGGTGCGGTCCTCGAGTCGCAACCGCAGCCAGGCCAGGCCGGGACCATCCGGGGCTCGGCGACAGGGGCTCCAGCGCAGCCCGGATCGGGCGGGTCGCCAGACCACCCCCTGGCGACGGAAGCCGGCGGCTGCAGCCAACATCCTGGCGGTCAGCTGGGGACCAAGGTAGCGGACCAGCGCGACGTCGTCCCCGCTGCCGACGGCTGCCTCCAACCCATCCACCAGCTGGCGCAGTCGGGCGGTGGTCTGCTCAATACCCTGGCGCCGGAGCTGACCTTGAGGGCGGAATTGCGCCCGCAGCCAGCCGAACTCAGCCACCTGGCCAGCCCTCCCCGGTAGCTGCCCAGAGGTCGGCGGCCAGATTGGCCGTGGCAGTCGCAACTTTGCGGTCGACCTGGGCAAGCGGGAGGTGGCGTGCCTCCGCCAGGGCGGCGCTGCGTTGGGCCCAGGGCCGCGGCCAGAGTGCGAGACCCTCCAGGGCAGGCTGGCGATGCCAGCGGCGAATTGACTCGCCAGGAGCCAGCGCGACCACCCCTCGGCAGCGATCGGGGCCAACTCCGAATTCCTTCTCCAGCACCTGCAGGACCTGGCACGCCGACCGCGCATGGGCCGGCGACGGCCTCAGCGGCAGCAGGAACAGGTTGGAGCGGCTGGCCCAGAAACGTGCCTGAGAGCCGTTGGCTCCGGGCCGCGGCCCTCCATCCACCACCACCACCTCGAAAGCTGGCTGGATTAGGTACTGGAGCAGATAGTCCAGGTGCTCGGAGCCGACCGCAGGCGCCTCACGCCCGGGCCAGGTGCTGAAGAGCGCTCGCAGCGAGTGCTGGGGGTCGGTCCAGAGGATGCCTTCAAGGCGGGGGTTGCCCGTCGTCAGATCGGGCAACCGAAGCAGCACCTGGTCCACCCTCGCAGACGGCAGCCGATCCAGATCCTCCTCGGCCGCGCCCAGCCGCAGGTCCAGACTCGGACTGAACTCGTCGGCATCCACCAGCAGAGTCTGGTGGCCGCCGTGCTGGCTGGAGATGGCCCAAGCGATGTCGAGAGCCAGAGTGGAGCGGCCGCTGCCGCCGCGTCCACCGGCGACCATCAGGACCAGAGGGCGTCCCGCTCCCCGACCGCCGTCGGAGGCGGGCCTCCCACCAGCGGAGAGCGGGATGCGGTCACCGCTCCCGGCCGCGAGCAGGCGGCGGGTCATTTCGACTGGGGGGAGGTTCGTCCAGCGCCGCCTCGGCCCGCGGCTTCTGGTTGGGGCCGGTTCCGGCTCGGCCAAGCAGAAGAGGGGGTGGCTGGGGACCTGGCGTTGTGGTCTTGCCTCTCCCGGCCGTTGCCAGGCGAGGACCGCGTGCTGGGGCACCTCCGGCGGTGGCGGCAAACTCCCGGGCGGGGGCGCCCCTGGCGGCAGAGTCAGCATGGGGCCGGAGGGTTCGGTACCGGCTGCCCGAAGCCATGAGCCATCCAGGCGGTCGCCCGCCCCTGGATCAGGATAGAGCTCCAGGCCCCGATCGCCAGCAACGGCATTTGCGAGGTCTGCCACACCAGCACCGCGACTCCCTGGCCGATCCCAGGTCCGACCGAACCGGACCCTCCCGGGCAGGCTCCGAGCAGAGCCACCTCACAACCGCGGCTGTGCCCCCCCGTTGGAGTCAGATCGGAGGATGCCACCTGCTGACAGGTCACCCAGGGTCCTGACAACCCGGCATCGACCACGGCCGTCACCACCTCCGCCACGTCGCCCACCCCATTGCCGCAGGTGGGGTTGCCATCCGGCGCTCCGCACAGTTGAAACGTGCCGGAGCGATCCAGCGCGATCACATCGACGGCCTCGGCTCCAGACTGGGCAGCGCTCTGCGCGGTGGCCACCACCCCGGCATGGGCCGACAGGAGTAAGCCCCCGTCCACCGCCAGGGCTGAGATCGGCAGTAGCAGCAGCGCCAGCAGCAGGGCGAACAGGGGCAGAATCTGGCCGGCCTCGCGGCCCGCTTCAGCAGCCGTCACCGGTCTGGTCCTGGGACGGGTCACGACTGCGAAAGGGGTCGACCTTGTCGGTTGCGGAAGCTGTCAGGGTAGGCGACAGCCAGGCTCCCAGCAGAGGAATCCACCTCAGATCAGGACGATACGCGACCGCTACCACCACATCCCCGTCCGTCACCCCGCCACTGCCGGGGACGCCTCCAGCGCGGCAGAAGGTGTCCATCGGAGACCCGAATCCGAGCCAGACGACCTCTGAGCCCTTGCCGTCCGAGGTGGGCAGCGTGGCCGCCACGGGGATGGAACCCACGCAGCTGCCGCTCGTGGCATCGTGGAGGTGCGCCGGTAGCAGTCCGCCTGAATCGGCGAGCACGAGGGCTAGTTCTAGATGCGCCTGCTGGCAGGCCTGGACCGCATCGACCGCCCGGGCGGCGACCAGGGCACTTGCGCTGGCGGCCGTGCTCAGCGCCATCTGGGTGCGCGCCAACTGAACGATCGCGACCGCGCCGCAGCCAAGCAGCAGCGTCAGCGGCAGCACCAGGGCCAGCTCTACCAGGGCCTGGCCAGCCGCCCGCCGTCGCGTCTGGATCACGAGGAGAAGGCCTCGACCTGAAGTCGCAAACGCACGCTCACCGGCTCGACGTCGAGGCCGGTCGAACTGAGCCAGGGGGTGATGGTGCGGAGACCGCCGGTGATCCAGATGTCGACCGCCAGCGGCGGCCAGCTGGTGTAGGCCACACAGACGCGCAGCCGCCCTGGAGCAGAGGCCGTCGCGCAGGCCGCCATGGCTCGCGACGCGCCGAAGCAGGGGCCCGACGGGCAGCTGGGGTTCTGCCGGCCATCCAGCTCATAGGGGGCGGGTCCATACGTCTCCCCCGACGTGCCGCTGACCTGGGCGCAGGGCAGGTCGGTGCCGGGCTGGGAGATGCCGTTGTGGTAGGCGACGCAGATGGTTCCGACCCCGCACCCATCTGACGACCCGGACGGGCAGCCAGCGACCTCGGCCAGGCCCATCGAGTCGGCCGCGATGGCGGCGCTGGCGGCCGCACGGCCGGCGGACAGCCGCTGCATCGGATCTCCCGGCAGTGGTCCGGCCGAGGCGATCCGGGCGCCGGTCAGAGCCGCGCTCTGGAGACCCTCCTGCGCCAGGGCCGAGAGCCCGAGCTGGACTGCTCCGAGGGTGGCCAGCAGGAAGATGGCGACCCCGATCGCGAGCTCCACCATGGCCTGCCCCGACTGCTTCCCGGACTTCACTGGAAGGCCCCGGCCAGCCGCTCCAGGGCTGGGTAAAGCATGATCACGATGAAGGGAAGCAGGATGCACAGGGCGACCGGGAGGAGCATCGAGACCAGCGCCCGCCGACCCCGGCTGGTCATATCGTCGCGCTGGCGGTCTCGCAAACTCCGAGCCAGGTTGCCCAGGGGGGAGGCGGTGGAGATCCCCTCCTCCCGCTGCAGCCGGATCACCGCGGCCAGCGCGGCCAGCGCGGGCATCCGCATCCTCTCGGCGCCATCCTCCAACTGCCGGTCCAGGGGCGGTGTGCCAGAGGCCGCGGAGCGGCTAAGGCACTCGCGCAGGATCGCGGCGGCGTCGCCCCTGACTCGCGCCACCACCAACTCCATGGCCCGGCGGGCGCCGACCCCTCCACCACTCTGCTCCAGGGCCATAAGGTCGACCAGGATGGGCAGTT
>JAKAVU010000087.1 GCA_021817185.1 bacterium | reverse complement strand
TGAGGGGGCCGGCGTTGGCGGCCAGGAAACTGGCCACCATCTCAGGGTCGCTCGCCGCCAGCCGGGTGGCGCCGCTGAAGCCTGGACCGAGCAACCGACGCCACAGCTCTGTCTCGGGCCCGGCGTCCGGCACCAGTTCGACCAGGGCCGCCGCCACCAGATGGGGCAGATGGCTGGACACCGCCAGGATCTCGTCGTGGCGGGCGGCGTCCAGCACCACGGGCTGAGAGCCCAGCGCATCAACCAGCGCCCGGGCCCGCTCCAGCGCGGTGGCGTCGTCGGCCAGCGGGGTGAGCACGAAGACAGCCCCCTTGAGCATCTCGGGGTCGCCGGCGTCCGGGCCACGACCCTCATTCCCGCACACCGGGTGGCCACCGATCCCGTGCGTCCCTGCCCTCAGGTGGGAGCGCATCGCCGCCACCACGGCCTGCTTGGCGCTGCCGGTGTCGACCACCAGGGTGTCCGGCGAGACCTGGCCACCCCAGGTCTCTACCCATCGCACCACCTCCGACACCGGGATGGCCAGGACGATGACGTCCGCCGCCAACACCTCCTCGGCATCCACCAAGCCCCGGTCCGCCCCTCCGAGGACGAGGCAGCGCGCGCGCCGGGCGGGGTCCACGTCCCAGAGCAGGACCTCATCCGCCACGGCGGCGGCGGATCCCCTCAGCGCCATCCCGATCGAGGTGCCGATCTGACCTGCCCCCACCACGCAGACAACCCCCAATCCGTTCAAGTGTCAGCTCTCCCCACTGCGGCCGCGATCCGGTTCACCTCTCCCACCAGCTTTTGGAAGGCGCCGGGGTCCAGCGATTGCGCTCCGTCAGAAAGCGCCTCGGCGGGCCGCGGGTGAACCTCCACCAGGAGCCCATCGGCCCCCGCCGCCACCGCCGCCCGAGCGATCGCCCCCACGTAGTCGGCGCGGCCGGCGGCGTGGCTGGGGTCCACCACCAAGGGCAGCGAGGTCAGACGCTTCAGCACCGGAACCGCGGTTATGTCGAGAGTGAAACGCACGCTGGGCTCAAACCCGCGAATGCCGCGCTCGCACAGTGCCACCTGCTGGTTTCCCCCGGCCAGGATGTATTCGGCCGCCTGCAGCCACTCGTCGATCGTCGCCGACAGGCCCCGTTTCAGCAGCACGGGCCGGTCCACCGCCCCGCAGGCCTGGAGGAGGCGGTAGTTCTGCATGTTGCGGGCGCCGATCTGGAGGACATCGGCGTAGCGTGCCACCAGCTCCACGTCCTCACTGGCCAGCACCTCGGTGATCACCATCAGCTGGTGACGGTCGGCCACGGAGCGGAGCATCCGCAGCCCCTCCTCGCCCAACCCCTGGAAGGAGTAGGGCGACGTTCTGGGCTTGAACGCGCCTCCCCGCAGCACCCTGACCCCCAGGGCGGCCACGCAGGCCGCCGCCTCCTCCAACTGCTCTCTGCCCTCCACCGCGCATGGCCCCGCCATCATGAGGATTCCCCCTCCCCCCAGAACCGCTCCGTTGGCGAGGGTGATGGTCCTGTCCATGGGGTGGAAGTCGCGGCTGGCGAGGGGGTAGTCGTGAAGCACCCGGACCACCCGCTCCACCCCCTCCAGCGCACCCAGGCTGTCCAGGTCCGTGTCGGTCTCGTGGCCGACCACCCCGACGATGGTCCGCTCCCGACCGTGCGACACATGGGGGGTGAACCCCAGCTGGCGCACTCGCTGGACCACCGCCCGGACCTGGGTCTGGGAGGCATGCGCCTCCATCACGATCACAGCCGTTCTCCCTCCGCCAGGTCCGGGCGCAGCCCGGCTGCGCCACCGAGGTAGGCGTGGCGCACCTGCGCCTGTGAGAGGGTCGAGTTGACCAGCATCAGCGCGCGCAGGCAGCGCCCCACCCTGGTGTCCCCGCCGTGCTCCCTCACCATCAGCAAGGGCACATTCGAGTAGCCCAGAGCGCGCGCGGCGGCGGCGGGGTTGACCGGTCCCAGATCGTCCTGGAGGGTGAAGATCAGGGCAGCCACATCCTCTGGAGCCACCCCGTTGGGACCGCTCATCGCCTCGAGCAGCTCACCGACCACGACCTCCATCCGCTCGGGACCCGCGGCCCGATCCACCGTGGTCGCACCCCGAATGCCCCTGCAGGCGGTCTGCCGCCCGTAGCCTCCGGCAGCATCTGGTCGCATCCTCGTACCTCCTCTTGCACTTGCTGGGAGGTGAAGCGGAGGCTGAGCCTGTGCCCGGCAGAGGCGCGGATCCCGCTCCACGCCTCCCGATCCGGGCCGACCCGGGTTGACTACCCGGGGTTTCGGCCCACAGAGGGCGTGGCGCACCGATACGAATAAAATCGGACGCCTTGCCCGCACAGGCCAGCAGACCCCAGGTTCCAACCTTGCATGTCGCCAGTAAGCCTGACGGCTCGAGGCGATCCCGTCAAGCCCCAGAGCGCTCATCGGGTCCGGACCACATCCAGGAAGGCACGCATGATGCGTGGCCCCACGGGGGTGAGCACCGACTCGGGATGAAATTGCACCCCGTACCTCGGCAGCCGGCGGTGGGCGAGGCCCATCACCAGCCCGTCCTCGGTCTCGGCCACGACCTCCAACTCAGGGGAGACGGTCGACCGGTCCACGACCAGGGAGTGATACCGGCCGACCTCCACCGGAGACGGAAGGCCGGCGAAGAGCCCCACCCCCTGGTGCACCACCGAGCTCACCTTGCCGTGAACCGGTGCAGGGGCCCGCACGGTCCTTCCCCCGTAGGCCTCCGCCAGAGCTTGATGGCCCAGGCACACCCCCAAAATCGGCAGGTCCGGGGGCAGCTCGCGGATCAGCTCGATGAAGCATCCCGCCTCGCCGGGCCGCCCCGGACCCGGTGAGAGGATGACCCCCGCCGGCTCCAGCCCGAGAACGTCGGCGACGGTGGTGCCCAAGGACGGGACCACGGTCACCTCGTGGCCCTCCGCTCCCACGAACTGCACCAGGTTGTAGACGAAGGAGTCCTGGTGGTCGACCACCACGATCATGAGCCGTTCCCCCCGCCACTCACCGCGGCCAGGATGGCCGAAGCCTTGGCCTCCGTCTCCTTCAGCTCCGTCACCGGATCCGAGTCGGCGACGATGCCGGCTCCCGCCTGCACGTGGATCTGCTTGTGGGCCAGCACCGCGGTGCGAATGGTGATGCAGAAGTCGAGGTCCCCGGCGAACGACACGTAGCCGACCGCGCCCGCATAGGGACCCCTGGCGGTGGGCTCTTCGCGGGCGATGATCTCCATCGCCCGCCGTTTGGGAGCGCCCGTGACAGTACCCGCGGGAAAGGTGGCGAACAGCGCGTCCAGGCAGTGCCGCCCCTCCGCGAGCTCACCCTCCACCGTGCTCACTATGTGCATGACCCGAGGAAAGTTCTGCACCGACATCATCTCGGTCACCCTGACCGAGCCGGGGCTGCAGACGCGCCCCAGGTCATTGCGGGCCAGGTCGAGCAGCATCGCGTGCTCCGCCCGCTCCTTGGGATCGGCCAGCAGCTCCGCCGCCAGCCGCCGATCGTCGGCCTCGCTCTCGCCGCGCGGCCTGGTCCCCGCGATCGGACGGGTCATCGCCTGGCGGCCGAAGACCTTGACCAGCGGCTCCGGCGAGGACCCGGCCAGCTCGAGACCCGGCAGGCGCAAGAAGAACATCGCCGGTGAGGGGTTGGTCTGGCGCAGCCGCCGGTACACCTCCAGACCCGACTGAAAGGCCGGCACCGAGAGCCGGCGCGAGAGCACGGCCTGGTAGATGTCGCCCTCCTCGATGTTGCGCTTGGTCCTCCTGACCGACGCCAGGAAGGTGTCGGGGGATATGTTGGGGGCGGCTGCCAGAGCGCCGGAGTAGCCCGCCTCCGACATGGCCGGCCCGGTTTCCAGTCCGTCCATGGCTGCCACCATCTCCTCCAGTGCGCTCGCGCCAGCCTGGTATCCGTCCTCGGGGCGGATGTGGCAGACCAGCACCAGCCGCTGGCCGCGGTGATCGAAGACTGCGGCCCGATCGAGCAGCAGCAACTGGATGGGGGCACCGAAGGTCCGGCCGCGGCCCGACGGGCAACGATGGCCGTCGATCAGGTTCGCGGCCTCGTAGGCCAGCATCCCGGCGAGGCCGCCGGTGAGGGTGGGCAGCCCGGGGACCGCCGGCGCGGCCAGCGCCTTGGCCAGGGCCCGCAGTGAGGTGGTGGGATCGTCCGCCGACCCGGTCCAGCCGTCCAGGAGTGGCAGGAGACGGCGGCGATGCCCGATCTCCAGGCCCGAGTGGTCGACCGTCACCAGGGCGGCGGGATCCCAGCCGAGGATGGTGTGGGGGCCGGGGTCTCCCCAGATGTCGAGGCTCTCCAGGAGGATTCCCGGCCCTTCCTTGGAGATCTGCCCGAAGGCGACCGACGGCACGAAGGGCGGGATCGGGAGCTCCACCCACATGGGCACGATGGGGAATTTCCCGATCTGCTCTGAGATCGCCTCCGGCTCGGGATGGATCCGCGGTTGCGGTGTCAAGTTACCCTCCTGGACAACAAAAAAAGCCCCGGGCTCTGCGGCCCGGGGCTTGGTGCCGGTTCTCTGGGCGGCTGCTTCAGAGGCGCGCGGACACTGAACCCCGGTGGGACCAGCGCCAGATCACAACCCTTGATTGCAGCATCGCCCCAGGATTGTGCTCGCCCGGACCACGCGAAGTCAACTTCAAGCCCGCGGCCGCAGGTATCGGATATGGTCGTGGCCATGGAGCGGGCACTCATCCTGGGCGGCACCGGCATGATCGGGGAGGCCGCCGCCCGTCATCTGCTTCAGGCGGGCTGGCAGGTGGACGTCACCGGACGGGATCCCGGCCACCTGCCTGCCGGTCTGGCCGACATGGGGGCCAGGTTCATCGCCGCCGATCGCGGCCGATCCCAAGATCTCCTGGCAGCGATGGGCCAGGGCGCCACGCTCCTCCTGGATGTCATCTGCTACACGGCCGACGACGCCCGCCTCCTGCTGCCGATAGCCGAACGGGCCGACTCCACCGTCATGATCTCCAGCAAGGCGGTCTACGTCGACCGCCTCGGACACCACTCCAACTCGGACCAGGCGCCCGACTTCGAGGGCCCGATCACGGAGGAACAGGCGACCTTGGAGCCCGCCGCCGGCGACTGGAACAGCCGGGAAGGATACGGCCGCAACAAGGTGGCCGCGGAGCGGATTCTGCTCGACAGCGGCCTGCCCATCACGGTGATCCGACCGTCCAAGGTTCACGGCAGAGGTGCTCGGCGCCCTCGTGAGTGGGTGTTCGTGCGCCGGGCCCTGGATCGGCGCCGGGCGCTCTTGCTCTGCGACCGGGGGGCGGGGATCGACCACACGACCGCGGCCGCCAACCTGGCCGCGCTGATAGCGCTGGCGGCCGCTCACCCTGGCCGCCGAATCCTCAACTCGGCTGACCCGGACGCACCGTCGGCACTTCGCATATCCAGGGTGGTGGCCGACCTCATGGGCCACCGCTGGCATGAGATCCTCCTGGATGGGAAGTGTGAGGGAGGGCTGGGGATGCATCCCTGGGCTGCTCGCCACCCGATCATCCTCGACACCCGTGCCGCCACCGCCCTGGGCTACCAGCCGGTCGGTGACTTCGCCTCGACGGTGGCCGAGGAGGTTTCCTGGCTGGTCGACCGCTGGCGGCAGTCGGGCATGAGAGAGTCCGCGATGGGCCTCGACCTCGACTTCTTCCACCCGTTCTTCGACTATCCCGGCGAGGACGCCTTTCTCAGGCGCCTTGGCTCTGGATGAGTTCCGGAGGTTGATCCGGCCCGAGCCGTGAGGAGCCGCCGGGCGTCCGGCGACCCGGCCACCTCAGCTTCCATGGGGCGCCGCCGCCCAGAGCAGCTCCTGGCCCTGAGAGGTCTCCAGCGCTACCCCGTCGATCCGGCTCACGGTGAGAAGCGAGGGGGCTTCGACGGCGGTGGCGCCACCGCCGACCGGACGCCAGGACCCGGCCTCCTGCCAGCTGCCGTCCTGCCCCTCGACCCAGATCTGGCAGCGCAGCGCCGCCGGCAGACCGGCCACTCGGATCACCAGCTGGGTCCCCCACGGTCTGGGCTCGTAGGTCACGGTTCCGTGGGCGTGGATCCAACCGGACGTGGACCGGAATGCGACCGTCTCCGCCGACCCGCCGACCAGAACGGTCGCCGCCCCCAGCGCGGCCGCGGTGGCGCCGACTGCGACTCCGGCCGCGAGCCATCGGGAGACCCTGCGCCGCTTGACGGCCCCTCCCGATCCCGCCCCCAGCGCGGCCGCGGCTCCGGCCCGCACCACCATCGGAGCCACAGCTTGCAGCTCCTCCAGCTCTCGGCGGCACTCTGGGCAGCCCCGCAGGTGCTCACCCAGCGCAAGCGCCTCGTCGGCGGGGAGCGCTCCCAGAGCGTAGGCGCCGAGATCGTCGCGGAACCGATCTGGCGGGCTCACGGCTCGTACCCCATCTCGTCGAGGATCAGTCGCAGTGAGCGCAGGGCATAGTAGGTCCGGGACTTGACCGTGCCGGCGGGAATCCCCAGAGCCCGGGCGGCCTCCGCCACCGTGCGCTGGCCCCAGACGCATTGCAACAGCACCTCTCGGTGGTCGGGGCTGAGCCGGGCCATGGCCGCCCGCACCACCTGCGCCTCAAGCGCCCTGTCGAAGGCGGACTCATCGAAGCCGCCACCTTCTGACGCAGCCGCCTCCGCCGCGCGCCGCCGCGCCCGCTGCCGCCACCGGTCCGACAGCACGTGGCGGGCGACGGTCAACAGCCAACCGCGCGGTGAGCTGTCGGGACCCCTGAAGGCCTGGGGATTGCGCCAGGCCCGCAGGAAGGTCTCCTGCACGATCTCCTCGGCCAGGGCGGGGTCACCGGTCGCACGCAGGGCGGCCGCCATCACCGCGCGCCGGTGCTCGCGCACCAGGACCCGCACGCCATCCTCCCCGGATTCCCAAGCGACAACCGGCGATTCGGCCCCTGTGGGCACCATGAGACCATCCTGCGCCAGCAGCCGCGCGCTGGCAAGTCCCCGGCAGAGGCCTTCCCGCTCTCGTCGCCCCCGCCCGAGCGGCTGCCAGGAATCCGAACCACCTATGCTGGAGTGGTGAGGGCGAACCGCATCGAGGACGGTCGGCTGGTCTGGCGGGAAGCTCCCGACCCCACGCCCGGTGACCACGAGGTCCTGGTCAAGGTGGCGGCGGCCGGGGTCAACGGTGCCGACGTGCTTCAGCTGCGCGGGCACTACCCTCCCCCGGAGGGCGCCGCCGCGGACATCCCCGGCCTCGAGCTCGCCGGTCTGGTGGTCGGGATCGGCCCGTCCGTCCGACGGTTCCAGCCCGGAGACCGCGTCATGGCGCTGGTCCCGGGAGGCGCCCACGCCGAGCTCGCCACGGTGGACGAGGGCTCGGTTCTGCCGGCCCCCGAGCGGATGGAGATGGCGCAGGCCGGCGGCTTCCCCGAGGCCTTCGCGACCGCCTGGGACGCGCTCTTCCTGCAGGCTGGCCTGCAGGTTGGAGAGCGCGTCCTGATCACCGGCGCGGCCGGTGGGGTCGGCACCGCCGGGGTCCAGCTGGCGGCGGCGGCCGGAGCCACGGTCGTCGCCTCGTGCCGCAACCCGGAGCGGCTTGAACAGCTGCTCGCCCTGGGCGCCTCCGCCGCCGCTCTCCCCGCCGACGCGCTCGCCCAGGGTCCCTTCGACCTCATCCTGGAGCTGGTGGGCGGCCAGGGGGTCGCCGAAGGGCTCTCCGCCCTTCGGACCCAGGGGCGCATGGCCGTGATCGGGCTCGGGGCCGGATCGAAGGTCGAGGTCGACCTGCGACTCCTCATGGGCCGGCGCGCCCGCATCTTCGGGTCCACCTTGCGGGCCCGCTCCCTGGCGGAGAAGGCGTTGGTGATGGCCAGCCTGGAGCGGCACGTGCTGCCGCTTGTAGCGGAGGGCCGGGTGACGGTCCCGGTGGCCGCCACCTATCCCCTTCGGGAGGCGGGCGAAGGTTACGCGCACCTCGCCGGTGGTGGGAAGCTGGGGAAGATCGTGCTGGTCGCGGACGACGCCTGACCCATTTCCGGCGCCGGGCCGGGCGGACTGAAACCTCTTCGTTGGTAGAGTAGGTACATGGAGGCTGCGCCACCCCCCCGGCAAGTTGCGGTGCCGGTCCTGGAGGTGCCCATGCCTGAGGCTGCCGGGCAGCTCTCGTTCTGGAACGACGTCGGCCTCGACCAGCTCCCCGTGCGTGAGATCGCCAGCGCCGAGCTGGTGAGGGAGCGGGTGTCCCAGCTGGCCAAGGAGATCGCCACCGACCTGGGCGGCGAGCCGCTGACGCTGGCGGTGGTCCTGCGCGGTGCATTCGTCTTCGCCGCCGACCTGGCCCGCGAGCTCATCGCCAACAAGATGGAGAACCTGCTCATCACCTTCTTCCACGCCAGCAGCTATCGGGGCACCAAGGCGTGGCGGGCACCGGTGATCCAGGAGCTGGGAGAGATGAGCACTGACGGGCGCCAGAGCATTCTCATCATCGACGACATCGTCGACGCCGGTCACACCGCGCACGCCATGATCCAACGGCTGAGCTCGCCCAACCGGAGGGTGGAGTACTGCTCCCTGCTGGACCGGCCGGAGGCTCGCGAGGCACCGGTCCACCCGCGCTACGTCGGCTTCAGGTTGGACGGGCCCGGATTCGTGGTCGGCTATGGCCTCGATTACGACGACAAGTACCGCGAGCTCCCCTATCTGGCCCAGTGGATGCCGTCGTCCGGCCCCTTCTGAAGCGCCTCCGAGGGGGATCGGGCTCCGCGCCGGGCCCGATCCCCCTGCGGGTCAGCCGGCCGGTTGGGTGCCCGCCATCATCTCGCGGCCGATGCTGCCGACCGACATCACCAGGTAGGCGGCTCCGCCGACCAGGATTCCCACCGCCCAGCTGAAATCTGCGCCCCCGGTCGCCTTGGAGATGGGGCCCACGAATGACGGCACGTAGAAGGCGGCGTCTATCCACATCATCGCCGCGACCATGCCCAGCGCCTGAGCCACCAGCGCCTTCCAGTTGACGCCACCGTTGCGCCAGTACAGCCCGCCCCGTGAAGAGGCGAGGGAGTCGGCGTCATAGCGACCGCGGCGCAGCAGATAGTCCACCGCCAGGATCCCGAACCACGGGCCCAGCCAGACCACGATGTAGTCCAGGAAGCCGGAGAGGTCGGTGTAGAAGTTGCCCTTGAAGATGACCAGAGCGGTCACCGCCCCAGCCACCACGGTGTCGATCACGACCGCGCCCCAGCGCTTGACCGGGATCCCCAGGGCCTGCAGGGTGACTCCCGAGGAGTACAGGTCCATCGAGTTGATGGCGAACAGCTGGGGCAGCACCAGGATCAGAAACGGCCAGAAGAACCAGGTCGCGAAGGATGACGGCACTCCGGTGACCGCGGTCGCCTTGGGGCTGACGATGAAGGCCAGCGCCCCCAGCAGCTCCAGCAGGATCGACGGGATCGCAGCACCCAGGGTGGCGGCCCAGAACGTCCTGGCCTTGGCGGTGGTCCGGGGCAGATAGCGGGAGTAGTCGCTGGCATTCTCGGTCCAGCCCAGACCCCCGGCGGCGATGATCAGCACCACCGCGGTTGTCCAGACCGCCCACGACGCCTGCTGGTGGAAGTGGCTCAGGTTCACGTGCGGGGCCACCAGCACCGCCATCACCGCGAACAGCAGGATGAAGACGAAGGAGAGGTAACGCAGCGTCTTGGAGATCATGGCGTGGCCGAAGAACGGCACCACGAACTGGATCGCCACCGCCGCCAGGATCACCAGGACCTTCAGGCCGGTGGTGGCCCCCACCCCGCCGCGGGCGAACATGGCCAGGGTCACCAGCACGATGAGGACGATGCCCTCGATCTCGAAGCCCACCTGAGTCAGCCAGTTGAAGGCGGAGACCACCCGGTTCCCGTTGATCCCGAAGGGTGCCCGGGACACCATGAAGGCGGTGGTCCCGGCTTCGGGACCCGGCAGGCTGGCAAGTCCGAGGAAAGATCG
>JAKAVU010000086.1 GCA_021817185.1 bacterium | reverse complement strand
GACGAGCTGGGCCCGACCCGGCTGATGGCGGTGGTGAAGGCGGATGCCTACGGGCACGGCGCCGTCCAGGTGGCGCGGACGGCCCTCTCGAGCGGGGCCAGCTGGGTGGCGACCGCGACCCTGGCCGAGGCGGCGGAGCTGCGCCGGCGCGGAATCGACGCCCCGATGCTGGTGCTGGGATACACGCCGCCGGACCTGGTGGAGCAGGCGCACCGCCTGGGGTTGGTGGTGACGGTGTTCGACCGGGAGGTCCTGGAGGCCCTGGACCGCGCCGGGGAGCGGATGGGGATCGGCGCCAGGGCTCATCTCAAGGTCGACACGGGCATGTCCCGCCTCGGGGTGGCGCCGGAGGAGGTCGGCGAATTCGTGGCCATGGCGGCCGGACTCGCACACGTGGAGCTGGAGGGGATATACACCCACTTTCGCAAGGGCCAGGACGCCGCGGCGGTGGCGGGGCAGATGGAGCGCTTTCAACTGGGGCTGCGGCTGGCCGAGCGCCAGGGGCACCGTTTCGCCATCCGCCATGCCGCCAACAGCGCCGCCTGGAAGCACGCGGCTTCGGCCCGCCTGGACATGGTGCGGCTGGGGGGTGAGCTGCTGGGGCTGGAGACCGGCGATGGGCGGCGCCGCCGCCCCGTGCTGAGCTTCAAGACCACGGTCGCCCAGCTGCGCCGCATCTCCAAGGGCACGCACGTGGGCTACGGAGACGCCTTCACAGCTCCCGCCGACATGACGGTGGCGACGCTTCCGGTCGGCTATGGGGACGGTTTCCGGCGCGGACCCCGGAATTTCGGGACGGTGCTGATCCGCGGCCGCCGCCACCCGCTGGTGGGCGATGTGTCCATGGACATGTGCATGGTGGACGTCTCATCCGATCCCTCCATCTGCCGCGGGGATCTGGCCGTCCTCATCGGGCGCCAGGAGTCGCTGGTGATAACCGCGGAGGAGGTGGCGCAGAGGCTGGGGACGATCAACTACGAGGTGGTCACCCAGATCCTGCCCCGGGTGCCGCGGGAGGCGATAGGGATGGTCGGAGTTCCTCGCTGAATACAATTGGAGCATGTCCCAGCCGTCGGCCGGGTCCAGTGGGCCGGCCACGGGCGCCCGCCTGAGAGAGCGACTCCTGACAGCTCGCCTGTACCTGGTGTCAGACGACGCCACCCCGGAGGCCGAGCTGCCGGCGACGCTGGAGGCTGCGATCGCGGGCGGTGTGGACATCTTCCAGCTCCGCCGCAAGGGGGTGGACCCGCGCCAGCTGGTGGAGCTGGCGGGCCGCTGCGGCGACGTCTGCCGGCGGCGGGGGATCCCCTTCATAGTGGATGACTGGGTGGAGCTGGCCCGGGACACCGGAGCCGACGGCGTCCATCTCGGCCAGGCCGACATGCCCCTGGATGAGGCCCGTCGGCTGCTGGGCGAAGAGGCGCTCATCGGTCGGTCGACTCATAACCGGAGCCAGGTGGACGAGGCGATGGCGCAGCGGGCGGACTACATCTCCGCCGGGCCGGTCCACGAGACCCCGACCAAGCCCGGTCGCCCCGCGGTGGGCTTTGAGCACGTGTCCGTGGCCGCGCGGCGCAGCCACGTGCCGGTGGTGGCGATCGGGGGACTGGGGCCGGACGAGGCCAGGCTGGCTCTGGAGAGCGGGGCGGACATGGTGGCCGTGGTGCGGGCGATCTGCGCCGCTCCAGATCCGCGCGCGGCGGCGGCGCGGTTCCGGCAGTCCATGCGCGAGGCCACGACCTGGCCCTGGATATTCATCAACGGGGCCCCCCGCAAGTGCCGCCCCGGGGAGCATCTCGGCGAGCTCGCGGCCGCCCTCGAGCTGGGCGACGAGGGGGTGGTGGTGGAGGTCAACGGCACGATCCCGGCCCGGGAGAGCTGGGATCTGGTCGATCTCCACGCCGGCGACCGGCTGGAGGTGGTGCACTTTGTGGGAGGCGGCTGAGTTGATCGAGGACGATGCGCTGCGGCTGGGCGGAGTGCGGCTGGGGTCCAGGCTGATCCACGGGACGGGCAAGTTTCCCTCGGCGGACGTGCTGGCACGGGCGATCGAGGCCTCCGGGGCGCAGATGATCACCCTGGCGGTGCGCCGTCTTCATCTCGACGGCGACCGCCGCTCCGAGCTGGAGGGGATCGAGCTGTCCAGGTACACCCTGCTCCCCAACACCGCGGGGGCCACCAGCGCGGATGAGGCCGTGCGGCTGGCCCGGCTGGCGCGGGCGGCGCATCTCTCCGACTTCATCAAGGTGGAGGTGGTGGGTGAGCCGTCCACGCTCCTGCCCGACCCGATCGAGACCCTGGACGCGACGGTGCGGCTGGTGAAGGAGGGATTCACGGTGATGCCTTACGCCAGCGACGACGTGTCCCTGGCCCTGCGGCTCGCGGCCGCCGGCGCCGCCGCCGTGATGCCCGGAGCGGCCCCCATCGGCTCCACCCTGGGGGTGCTGAACGCCCACAACCTGCGGCTGATCATCGCCAAGTGCCCGGTCCCGGTGATCGTGGATGCGGGGCTGGCGGCGCCCTCGGATGCGGCGCGGGTGATGGAGTGGGGGGCGGCGGGCGTGCTGGTCAACACCGGGATCGCCAGAGCCGGGGACCCGGTGGCCATGGCGCGGGCGTTCTCCCAGGCGGTGGTCGCGGGCCGGTCGGCCCACCTGGCGGGCCTGGCCGAGCTCGCCGGCGCGGCGCCGAGCTCCCCGACCGAGGGAATGCCCGCGGCGCTGGTGCATCCCTGACCAGGTCGGCCGGCTTGTCGGAGGTGGAGTTGCGCACCCTGGGGTGGGACCCTCCGGGGACAGCCACTCTGGACGCGGCCGGCGAGGAGCTGATGCTGGCCCGGCTGGTGGCGATGGCCGGTGCGGACGGTGAGGTGCCGCCGGGCGACGACGCCGCCGGCTGGCGTCAGGAGGGTGGGACCGGGCTCATCTCCACCGACAGCATGGTGGAGGGGGTCCACTTCCGCAGGGGGTTCCAGAGCCCGTACCAGCTGGGGCGCAAGGCCTGGGCCCAGGCGGCTTCCGACCTCGCGGCCATGGGCGCATGGCCGCTGTTGGGAGTGGTCGCCGCGGTGTTCCCCGGCTCCACCCCGGCGGCGGTGGTGGAGGCCGTCCAGCTCGGTCTGGTGGAGGCGGCCGAGGCGGTGGGAGCAAGCGTGGTGGGCGGCGACCTGAGCTCTGGCCCGGTCATCCTGCTGAGCGTCACGGTGGTGGGGAGCACCAGGGACGGGACCCCCGTCCGGCTGGGGGGAGCCCGACCCGGGGACCTTCTGGTGACGACCGGAAGGCTGGGGTGCGCGGCGGCGGCGCTGGCGGCGCTCGAGTCCGGTGACCAAGGCGACGCCGTGCCCGCATCCTGGGTGGAGCGGCTGCTGGTTCCCACGGCCCGGCTGGAGGAGGGGGAGCAGCTGCGCCGGCGGGGATGCTCTGCGCTCACCGACCTGAGCGACGGGCTGCTGCTGGATGCGGGCCGGATGGCCAGGGCGAGCGGGGTCGCCGTCGAGCTCTGGGCCGACCGGCTGTGCCCTCCAGGCTCGAGACCGGATCTCCAGCTGGTCCTGACCGGAGGGGAGGACTACGAGCTGCTGGCGGCGGTTCCATCCCCCGGCCTGGACCCCCTGCTGGCGGGCTGGCCGGCCGACCTGGCCGAGCTCAGACTGGTGGGGTCCGTTGCGGCGGGCCAGAGTGTGGTGGTGCTTGACCGCCAGGGAGGCTCACCGCTGTCCCTGGGAGCAGAGCTTGGATACCAGCACTTCAGAAGCAGCTGACCGTCCGCTGCGGCGGCTGGTGAGCGCGAGTCCCGAGGAGACGATGGCGCTGGGCCGGCGCATCGGTGAGCGGCTCAGACCCGGCGACTGCCTGGGGTTGACCGGCGACCTCGGGGCCGGCAAGACGACCCTCACCAAGGGGCTGGTGGCTGGGGCCGGCGGCGACGACGATGTCCGCAGCCCGACCTTCCTGCTGCACCAGGTGCATCGGGGCAGGGTGACCCTGCATCACCTGGACCTCTACCGCCTGCCCGCCGGCACCGACCTCGGCACCCTGGGGTTGGAGGAGTTCTTGGTGGACGGAGCGGCGGTGGTGGAGTGGTGCGAGCGCGCCGAGCCCGGCTGGTTCACCGGCACCATCGAGCTGGCAGTTCGGGGAGAGGCGTCCAGGGAGCTCAGGCTGATCCTGCCCGCCCACCTGCGGGAGGCTTGCGATGGCTGACGGCGAGCCGCTCCAGCTCGGCCTCGATCTCTCGGTCCGCGGTGCCGGGGTCGCGGTCCTGGCCTCGGCCACCGCCCTGGTGGAGGTGCGCTCAGGCCTCCAGGACGTGGCGTCGGTCGCCGGCGCCGTGCGCGATCTGGTGGAGGTTGCCGGGTAACGGCTGGCCGGGGTGGTGGCGGCCCGAGGACCCGGTTCGTACATGGGCGTGCGCTCGGCCCTGGCGGCGGCGATCGGGCTGGCCCAGGCGCGCGAGCTGCCGCTGGGGCTGGTGGGAAGCCTGCTGGTGGTGGCGCATCGCGTCGATCCCTCCCCGGGCGAGCTGCTGGTGGCCGTCGCGGCCGGCAGGGGTGGGCTCTACCTGCAGCGGTTCTCGGCGGACGAGGAGCAGGGGCTCTCTCGCTGGCGGGAGGCCGGCCCGGCCATGGCGGTGCGGGCCGGGTCCCCTCCCAGTCCGCCGGCGGGCTGCGACCGGCTCCTCGATCCGGAGGGAGTGCTCGGCGACCCGGGGACTCCCAGGGTGGACCCGGTGCGGTCCGGGGAGGAGGCGCTGGCCCTGGTCATCCGCGGTGGCGCCTACGGGTCGAGCGGCTACGATCTGGTGAGCGCCGACTACGGCGCCAGACAGGGAGAGGTCGCTTGATCCTGATCGGGCAACGGCTGGCCATCAAGCCCATGCAGCTGGCGGACATCCCCGCGGTGCGGGCCATCGAGCTCGCCGTCTTCCCCACGCCGTGGCCGAGCAATGCCTACCAGCGGGAGCTGAGCGGCAACCGGTCCGCCCACTACTCGTGCCTCTGGAAGGAGTCGGAGATTGTGGCGTACGGCGGGCTCTGGAGCGTGGGTGAGGAGGCTCATGTGACCACCATCGGGGTGCGCCGCAGCGATCAGGGGCAGGGCCTGGGCAAGGTGATGTTCGCGCACCTGGTGAACCGCGCCTACGCCCTCCGGGCCAACTTCGTGAGCCTGGAGGTGCGGCCCACCAACGAGACCGCCATCCATCTCTACGAGAGCTTCGGGTTCAAGGTCCTGGGGCGGCGCCGGGGTTACTACACCGACAACGGCGAGGACGCCATGGTGATGTGGTCCGACCTCATCCACGCGCCCCGCTTCAAGGCACGCTTTTTGAGGATTGTCGATGACATCGAGGTCGAGGGTCTGGGCGAACTCCCCGACCCGCGGTGGCCCCGGTCGTGAGGCTGCTGGCGATCGAGACGTCCTGCGATGAGACCGCCGCCGCCCTGGTGACGGATTCCTTCGAGGTCGAGAGCTCGGTGGTCGCCTCCCAGGCCGCCGCCCATGCCGCCTACGGCGGGGTCGTCCCCGAACTCGCGGCGCGGATGCACCTGGAGCGGATCGCGGGCGTGGTGAAGGCCGCCCTGGCCTCGCTGGGGGGCGACCTCTCCCATCTGGACGGGGTGGCCGTCACCCGCGGGCCGGGCCTGGTCGGCTGCCTGGCGGTGGGGGCGAGCTACGCGCAGGCGCTGGCCGCCGGTGCCGGACTGCCCGTGGTCGGGGTCAATCACATGACCGGTCACGTGCTGGCGGCGGAGCTCGAGGACCCGCAGCTTGAGCCACCCTTCGTGGGCCTGGTGGTGAGTGGCGGGCACACCGATCTGATCCACTACCGCTCCCATCGGGATGTGGAGCTGCTGGGGGCCACCCGGGACGACGCGGTGGGGGAGGCGTTCGACAAGGTGGCCCGGATGCTCGGCCTGCCATATCCCGGGGGGCCGGAGATAGACCGGGTGGCGCAGCGAGGGGACCCGACGCGCTTCAGGCTCCCGCGGCCCGTGCTTCCCAACTTCGGCTTCTCGTTCAGCGGGCTGAAGACCGCCGTCCTCTACCTGCTGCGCGACCTGGGTGAGCCGGACGAGCAGACCAGGGCCGACGTGGCGGCGGCCTTCCGGCTGGCGGCGGTGGAGACCCTCTGCCTGCAGCTGGAGGCAGCCGTGGAGCAGACGGGCTGCCGGCGGGCGGTGCTGGCAGGGGGGGTGGCCAGCAACCGGCTGCTGCGGGAGATGGCGCGCTCCCGGCTGGAGGGCCTGGCCGAGCTCACCATCCCGGCTCCTCCTCTGTGCACCGACAACGCCGCCATGATCGGGGCGGCCGGGGTGGTGCGGCACAGGACTCATGGATTCGACCTGCAGCCCCTGGAGATAGACCCCGGCCTGCGGGCCTACGCCTGAGCTCGGCCCGGTCCGTCGGCGCCGTGGCGACCGTGAACGCCTCCTTGGCGGCTTGGTCTAGCCCCAAGTAAGCTGTCTCCGCAGGCAGCCCGGCAGTGGCCGGGCCCGGCGCCGTCATCGGTTGGGGACAGGAGGTGCGGGCAGGATGAGTGGCTGGCTACGACTGCGATCGCTGAAGCTGGTGGGGCTGGGGCTCTGCTTGCCCATCCTCATCGCCGCCTGCGGCCAGGCGACCACCACCAGCCACGCGAAGGCGGGAGGGGTGGTGACCTTCGCCGAGCAGCCGAACTCGCCGCCCAATTACATCCTGCCGATGGCCAGCGGCTCCTATTTCAGCGTGGTCAACCTGTACACCTTCTCCCAGAACATGTACGTGCCCCTGTACTGGTTCGGAAATCACGGCCAGCCCACGCTCAACCGGGCGCTGAGCGTCGCCAATCCCCCCCTCTTCTCCGACCACAACAGCGTGGTGACCATCGACCTCAAGCATTGGCAGTGGTCCGACGGAGCCCCCATCACCGCCAGGGACGTGGTCTTCTGGATGAACCTGCTGAGCGCGGTCACAGACCCCGCGGCACCGACCGTGGGCAGCAACTCGGCCCCCGGGCCCGGCTGGGGGGCGGCGATTCCGGGAGCCTTTCCGGAGAACGTGGTCAGCTACAGCGCGACCGGCACGTACACGGTGCAGATGAAGCTGAACGGTTCCTACAATCCGACCTGGTTCACCTACAACGAGCTGCGCCAGATCTATCCCATCCCCCAGGCGGCCTGGGACAGGCTTTCCAGCGGCGGCCCGGTCGGCGACTACGACGCCTCGGCGGAGACCCGGGTGCTCGCCCCCTCGTCAGATCATCTGCCGGCCAACTCCTACGTGCCGGCGAACCCGGGGACGGCTTCGAGCGGGGCGCTGGGGGTCGCTCAGTTCCTCAACAGCCAGTCCCAGGACCTGGGGACCTACACCTCGAACCCGCTCTGGAAGGTCGTCGACGGTCCCTTCAAGCTCAGCCAGTTCACGACCAGCGGCTTTGTCAAGTTCGTGCCGAATCGCGGGTACTCCGGAAGCCCCAAGGCCTCGATCTCCGCCTTCGAACTGGAGCCCTTCACCACTGACACCGCCGAGTTCGATGCCCTTCACAACGGCAGCCTCACCATCGGCTACATCCCCGTGCAGGATCTGGGCCAGAGGGCCAATCTGGAGAAGACCGAGGGCTACAGCTACAGCCCCTGGTTTGACTTCGGGATCGTCTACTTCCCGTACAACTTCACCAATCCCACCGTGGGCCCGATCTTCCGGCAGCTGTACTTCCGCGAGGCATTTCAGTCCCTGGTGAACCAGAAGCAGTACATCAAGGACTTCCTCGGTGGCATCGGCACGGTCGGCAACGGACCGGTCCCCGAGTTTCCACCCCACAACCCCTTCGAGAGCCCGCTGGAGGCCGGTGGCCAGGTCTACCCGTACGACCCCGCCAGGGCGACCGCACTGCTTGCGAGCCACGGCTGGAAGGTGAAGCCGGGTGGCACCACGGTGTGTGGCAAGCCCGGCAGCGGGGCCGGCGACTGTGGGATCGGGATCAGCGCGGGCCAGCCCCTCACGTTCACCCTCCTGTACGCGAGCGGCAGCACCTCCTTGACCAACCAGATGGAGGCGATGCAGTCGACCATGAAGGCTGAGGCGGGGATAAGTCTGAGCCTGAAGACTGCTCCCTTTGCCCAGGTGATCGGGACCGCCTTCAATGGGTGCAGCTATGCCAAGCCCTGCTCGGGCTGGCAGCTGGCTGACTGGGGAGGCGGGTGGGTGTACGGCTTCGACCCCCTGCCGACCGGGGGCGAGCTCTTCAGCACCGGTGCGTCGAGCAACCCCGGGGACTACTCCAACCCGGTCAACGACCAGAACATCACCGCCACCCACACCGCACCGTCGTACTCCGCCGAGATCAAGGACCTCTTCAAGTACGAGGACTACCTGGCTCAGCAGCTGCCGGTGGTGTGGATGCCCGGCCAGCCCACCCAGCTCACCATGTACAAGAGCGATCTGCGGGGGGTGACGCCTCAGGACGTGTACGACAAGATCTATCCGCAGTACTACTCCTTCGGTGCCCAGTGAGGGTGGCCGGGGAACCGTCGCCGGGATCGCCCTGGGCTCGCCAGGCTCGGTGATGCGGACCGTCCTGGGGGAGGCCGCGGATGAGCTGGTGCGGACCGTGGTCGGCACCGTGGGTCAGGAGTACCCCCACAAGCTGGACCAGGAGCTCAATGCGGATGCGGACCTGGCGCCGCCCCGCCGGCTGAATCCCGCCTTCTACGGCTGCTACGACTGGCATTCCGCGGTCCACAGTCACTGGCTTCTGGTGCGAAGTCTCGCCGCACCGCGGCCCGACGAGCTCCGGGCGGCGGTCAGACAGGTGCTCGACGAGCACCTGTCCCAGCGCCGGATCGCGGAGGAGGTGCGGTTCTTCGGCAGCCCGGGCGGGCGGATGTCGGAGCGGCCCTATGGCTGGGCGTGGCTGCTGCTGCTGCATGCGGAGTGCGTGCGGTCCGACGAGCCGACGGCGCGGACGTGGGCCGAGGCACTGGATCCACTCGCCACCCTGCTCAGGGGTCGACTCCGGGAGTACCTCCTGGGTCTTCCGCCGTATCCCGTGAGATCGGGGACCCATGCCAACACCGCCCTGGCGCTGCAGCTGACCCTGGAAGCAAGCCGGATGGCCGATGATGGCGAGACTGAGGCATGGGTCACCGGATTGGCCCGGCAACTCTTCGCGCGGAGCAGCTCAGCGATGTGGGCCGCGCCTCCCGGCGCGAATGACTTCCTCAGTCCGCCCCTGACGGAGAGCGCGCTGATGGCCGAGGTGATGCCGGCGGAGGAGTTTGTGAGCTGGCTGGACGAGGCGGCGCCTTCCAGAGACTTCTGGCGGGCCCCCGAGGTGGCGGCCGATGACCGCAACTTCGCAGGCGCTCACATGGAGGGCCTTTTGGTGACCAGGGCATGGTCGATGGCGATCCTGGTCAGGGTGCTGGGCTCGGCCGGAGAGCTCACCGCCTCTGTGGAAGTCGGTCTGGACGAGCATCTGGACCGGATTCGGCACATCCAGCCGGTCCTGGGCTTCCACCGAGCGCACTGGCTGCCGACCTTTCTCTTCTATCTGGAGGAGCAGCTGCGGGGCGGGTTGGATCGGGTCGGCGGGACTTCGGAGCGGGAGTGAGCTGTGCGAGGTCGCCCCGCTCACCGGTTTGGGACCCGCCGCCTGGCCCATCCTGCCCCGAGCCGTGACCGACCAGGCGAAAGGACCTGATGATGCCGGGGGTCGATCTCAATGCTGACATCGGGGAGAGCTTCGGCGTCTATGTGATCGGCGACGATGAGCATCTGGTTCCCCTGCTGACCTCCGCCAACGTCGCCTGCGGGTTCCACGCCGGCGACCCCAGTGTCATCGACCGCACCATCGGCTGGGTCGCGCGGGCAGGGGTCGCCCTGGGAGCGCACCCCGGGTTCGCGGATCTGGCTGGTTTCGGCCGGCGGGCGGTGTCCGCGACGGGCCACGAGATCGAGGTGAGCGTGGCTTACCAGGTCGCCGCGGTCGAGGGCATGGGCCGCCGAGCCGGGGTCAGGATGCAGCATGTTAAGCCACATGGCGCGCTCT
>JAKAVU010000085.1 GCA_021817185.1 bacterium | reverse complement strand
GGACCTGGAACTTTCGTGTCCGCCAGCCTGGAGTTCTGTTGTCCGCGGACCGGGAGATCTACTGTCCGCCCACCGGGATTACTGATGACCGCCCACCGGGACTTTTACGTGACCGTTGACACGCGCGAGGGAAGACCTCGGAGCAGGTAGCCATCACTGGTGTCCTCGGCCGTTGGGACTCGGCCGCCGGGTCCAGTGGCTCGAGATTGACCCGAGATCAGGTCGCGGCGCCGGGCTGGCGCCAGCCGAGGTCCTCCGACGCGTCCAATAACGCAGGGTGATCGCCGCGCGCCACCTTGGCGGCAGTGCACCGATACGACATCGATGCAACACTTCCCCGGAGGAAGCTATTCAACGGTACGGCGCGCCACGGCCTTGGAATGGCCTTGGCGGTCTCCAGGACCACGGACCCCGCCAGTGGGCGAAATAGGGGCGGTTGCGCAAGTGCGGGAATCGATCCTCGCTGCTGCCTGGGCCCGGGCGTCGGCCGGACTGGCCGCGTCGTGCCACGCCCCCACCGACGGCACAACCCAGCGCCCCGAGCGCCTGGCCCTCAACGAGGGAGCGGGCCACCACCTCCAGCCACCGCGGAACCGCGCCAGCATGATGTCGGATCCGTCACCAGCGAAGAATTCGGACTTCGTCACAGCCTGAGATCGAACCTTGTTACTCATGGCGCCTAGGCGCCATCCTGGCTCGGCACGGAGGGCAGTTTGATCTCAAAGAGGCTGTTGATAAGCCGTCTTAACGTGACCATGACCCCGCCTCCACGCGGATCGACCACCGCGGCGGGCCGTCCACCGCGTACCGCTTGCGGACGGTGAGGTCGACCACCTGGGCGTCATCCACCCAGAGGGGCGAGCAGCCGTCGAGAGCGGTCTTGGCGAGGTTGTCAAGGTCGGGCCGACGCACCGGAAGGGCAGCCAGGCGGTCGCGCTTGGGAATACTGGCGGGCCGCCGCAGGTAGGCAGTCACCTCGACGGCTAGAGGGCCAGCGAAGGGCTCGTCACCGCCCAGGGCGGCTACTGCACACTGGCGGATCTCCCAGGCGGCCTGAGCTGTCTTGGCCGGGACGTAGGCATGAGCCCGGCCACCCCGCACGGCGACTCTCGGTCGGGCCATCGCCACCGGCTCGGCGATCACCTCGAAGCTGAGCGCCCGCCGCACCGCCACCGTCGGGGCCGTCACACCCCACGCTCCCGGCCGACTGAGGGCGCTTGGGGTTCACCCGGGCGGCCGCAGTGCATGGGGCGAGCGGCCGAAGCAGCCCCGACTGAGGGCCTATGGTAGCCGTCCTGCGTCAGGGCCGTGGCCGCTGGTCCTTCGTCGCTCGCTGATCTCGGCTGCCAGGTGTCAGGAGAAGGCCCAAGTTCGTCGCCGTTCGGTGCGAACTTGGGTGAGCTTCTGAACGAAGTGAAGAAGCGATAGACGTACCCTGGGGGACGGGGACGGGGACGGGGACGGGGACGGAGTTCGGTGCGTTCGGTCACGTTCGGACTCTCCGTTCGGTGCCTGAGATCGAGTCGTTCGGCCAAACGTTCGGTGCATTCCTCGCGTTGAGCGGGACTGCGCTGCCGTACTTAAGCGATCTCGCTTCGGCAGATGCTCGTCCGGCGGCGGACTTCTGCGCCAATTTGGCGGCCCGCAGCTCGGCCGGTACGGCGATGCCATCCCAGCCGAGCAGCCCGCCCCTGGCGTACTCCCAGGCGCCCCCAGGCGCCTCCACCCACAATCCGGCCGCGACCAGCTCCTGGGCCAGGCCCGGACCCTCTGCTCCGGCTTCCCTCGCGACCAGGGCCTCGGTCACCACCGGGGAGTTAGCTCGTAAACACCAGGGGAGGCAACTGACCCAGAGCCCCCGCGTCGCCAGGCCAACACCCCACCACCGCGGATCATCGTCCACGTAGTCGTCGATGCGGCCCCAACTCACGGCCGCCGCCCGTGCGCCGTGCGGCGCGGGAAGCCGTTACGATCGCCGCGGACCGGTACCGTGACGGTCCCCTGGCGCTGTGGGGATCTCGCCCCCCACGGCGCCGATTTGTTCTCCCTGCTCGAGCGCCGCCAAGAACGCCTCTAGAGCCTGGAGCCTGACCAGACGGCGGCCGCCCAAGTGGACGCTGGGCAGCTCTCCCGACGAAACGAAGCGATAAAGCCCGGCCCGCGAGACGCCCGCCAGCGAAGCGGCTTCCGCAACGCTCACTGCGATTCGATCGCGCGGCGGTGGACTCATCCGCACGACTTTAGACGCATGTAGCCGAAGGGTCTATACTGTCCCCGTTATGGCCCGATCGGTAGACTCTGAGCGCGACAGCTGGGGCGCCCCCGGAGCGGTCGCCCACCATCGCGGCGGCTGGGTTTCCGTCGACTTCCCGGAGCAGAGCCTGACGGTGTCGGTGCGGACGGCGGAAGTGGACGGACTGCCTCAGGTAGTGGGCCTGCGGGTCGAGCAGACCTGGGAGGTTCCCGGCGACGCTCCCCAAGTGCTCCAGGATTTCGCTGCGCGCCTAAATGCCCTGGTGGCGCAGGAGGGCGGCCTCCTCCCCACAGCGATCACGCCCCGGAAGCTACGCGCGCTCCCGCTGGGCCAGGTCCGTGAGACTGCTCTCCGCCACCGGCCAGGATTATTCAGCGCTGGAGCGCCCGACTGGGGCGCTCCCTCCCGGGGACCGCAGCCCGTTCCTTTGGCGAAGCTGGAGCGCGTCGCGGCGATCTACCGCGATTCCGTGGACCACGGCCAGAAGCCAATCCCCGCCATCTGCCAGGAGTTCGGCATCAAGCGGCAGACCGCCCTGTCGTACGTTCGGCGGGCGCGGGACCGGGGCCTCCTGGGATGGCCGCTTCGGGCCGGGAAGCCCGGTTACAAGGCTGACCGGAGTCCCTGGGGGCGAGCTGGAGTACAGGCGCGCCGCAAGCGGCCGCGGGAGGAGCGCGCATGAAGCGGCAGAGCGGCTGCTCCGGATGCTGGACCTTCGTGCTGATCGTGCTCGCCATCGGCCTCATGATCGACGCCTGGCAGTCGAGCAGGTGGCTGGCCCGCGCCGGGGAACTGGCGGTCGCCTTGGTGGTGGTAGCCGTCGCGCTGGTCCTTCAAGCGCGGCGCCTGCCTCGACCGGCGCCCAGGGTGGCACCACCCCCGCCAGAAGGCCCGAAACCGTGAGCACTCGGAGGCGCCGGGGGAAGGGCGAGGGCTCCCTCTGGCAGCGCGCGGATGGCAGGTGGGAGGTCAGGGTGACCGTCGGGTGGGGCGAGAACGGCAAGCGGACGATTCTGTCCGCCGTGACCCACAGTCAGGCCTCTGCGGTAGCTGCGCTCGAGCGGCTCAAGGCGCAGGCCGCGGCGGGGTTGCCACCCGTGTCGGCAAGGATGACGGTGGAGCAGCACCTGCAGTCGTGGTTGGCGGCGGTGCGGCCACGGGTGCGTGAGTCCACCTGGAGGCGTTACCGGTCCATCTGCGAGGTCCTGCTCATCCCGGCCCTGGGGCGAATCCGGCTCTCCAAGCTCACCCCGGCGGACGTGGGACGGATGATGGCCTCGGTGCAAGCCAGCGGTAGGTCGGCACAGACCGCAGCCCACGCCCGAAGCGTGTTGCGGTCCGCCATGGCCGATGGCATCAGGTGGGGCACCGTTCACCGCAACATCGCCGCTCTCAGCGACCCCCCTCACCTTCCCGCGCCCGAGCCGACGGTTCTCAGCCCGGCTTCGGCCCAGGCCGTGGTCGCAGCGATGGGGCAGGGGCAGCTTTCGAGACTGGTCCTCGTCGCACTTCATTCGGGATGCCGCCTGGGCGAACTCCTGGGTGTCCGTTGGGACGACCTCGACCTGGACGGCACGTCCCCGGAACTCCGCGTCTCACAGACCGTCCAGTGGCGGCCTGGGACCTACGTCGCGGTCGAGCCCAAGTCCAGCCGTAGCCGGAGGTCGATCCCACTCACCCGTGAGGCCCTCGCAGCCCTCAGTGCCGAGAGGCAGTTCCAGCGGGAGGCCCGTTTGGCATGCGGACCGCGATGGCGGCCCGTTAAGGATTTGGGCGAGCTGGTGTTCACCACCACCGTCGGACGGCCCCTCTCCGGTCCGACCGTCACCCGGCAGTTCCAAAGGGCACTGGCCCAGGCCGGGTTGCCCCGGCTCCGGTTCCATGACCTGCGAGCCGCCAGCGGTGCGCTCCTCCTCAGCGCCGGGGTTGACATCGCAGTGGTGTCGAGGCGGCTTGGCCACAGCGGCATCGGGGTCACGGCCTCCAGGTATGCGGGCGTCGCAGACCGCCTGCAGCGCGACGCCAGCGACCGGCTCCAGGCCCTCCTGGGCGGCGATCAGTAGCCCCCGAGCGCTCCCCGGCGAAACACCCAGTCAGTCAAATAGTCAGGCAGTCCACTTCGTACTCCTGCTAACCCGATCATAGAAGCAGCGGTCTGCAAAACCGCGATCCCGGGTTCGATTCCCGGAGTCGCCTCCAGCAGATCGAGATCAAAATGGCCTCCGGAGTCCGATTTTTGGGGTCGGTCGTTGGGCGTGACGGCATCATTGACGGCAAGAGGATCCATGCCGGTGCCGAGCTGTCCGCGCGGGTTCTTGGGGGCCGGTTCCCCAGTGCCAGCGTCCTAGCTGGACGCCGCGGCGCTGCCTCGCGAGGGGTGCGGGGCCGATCACGCGACTGCCCAGGCACATCACCCACGGCAGCGGCAACAGACTGGCCCAAGCTCTGACGTGGGCAGCGACCAGGCTACTTCCCGGAGGGTGGCTGCACCGGTCGCGCAGACCTGGGGAGACGCTGCCCCGTTCAGATGGGAGAGGTGGGCCGGCGGTCGGCTATTCGAGCCCGTGGTCAGGTGGGCCGCCGATCAATGGCGGGGTTGAGAGTGTCGCCGTGAATGTCCAGCCTGTCCTCGACGCCGATCAGGAGAGCCTCCAGAGATTCGTCGTCGAGCAGACGGTGAGCACCATCCTCGCTGAGGCCGACAAGGGTTGAGTCGAAGTCAACCTCAGTAGCGCAGCAGAAGGCATGATCCTCTGGCCAGACGAGGCTGGGCGCGAGGGCGGTGGGGAAGCGTGGTAGGTCGTCCAGCACACCGTGGGCAAGTAGGTAGGCGCGGCCCGGCAACGTGAATCTCGGACGGTTCTGGACCATTTGGTAGACCGGCTCCAGGGAGACCTGCCGTCGGTGGCCGCCGGGCTGGGGGTCGTCAACGTAGGCGAAGCCTCCGGATGCTCCACGGTGGAGCACTCCCCATCCCTCCCAGATGCCGTAGAAGGCGGAGCTCGGGGTGCGGGTCTCGCCCTCAAGGCTCTTCAGCATGGCCCGACGAACCCAACCGGGAGTTGCGCCGATTGTCGGACTATAGGGTTGGTCCGGCGCCAACGGTGGTCGAGGCACGCCGTCCAGTTGGAGTGCGGGGTGGTAGACCAGGCCGCTCGCCTCCGCGAGGGCCTTCCAGCGAGGACGATTGGGGCCCTCTCCGAGGGGATGAAGGATGCGGACGTAGGCCGGGTAGCCGGTCGGGACCACAGCACCTACTCTGGAGCCGAACGCGGACCCCAACCAAGGCAGGAGCCGGGGTGCCAACCAGGACGCCTGGGAAACGTCATCTAGCAGCACCACGCCGTCTGGCCAGAACGCCGACGGGTCGGAGTCGATGAGCATGGAAGCAAGTGTAGGACGGCCCCGGAAGCCAGCGGGCTTCGGTGGCCGCAGGCGAAGCGCAGGGCTCCGAGTAGAGAAGACCTGCGCTCCCCGTACCCTCTGTCCCAGAAACATCCCCTCCCAGTAGCCCTGGCCCACAGGACTGGGACGATGCGAGGTGCGAACCGTATTCCATTGACTTCGTAGCGGTACCTGTGACAGACGGTTGGACGGCGTCGGCGAGGAGGGCGACCATTCCTGTCGACCCACTTCATCCGGCACCCAATGGCCGCCATTGTCGGGCGGTAGGCGAAACAGGAGGCTGACACGGCGGCCGATAAGCGCAGCGCGTTCGCAGCCTTCGACGCTCGTTCGACCTCGGCTCGCGAACGTCGGCAGTGAGCGGGCAACCGGCGTGCCGGGTGACGGCCGGGTCGTCGACTGTACTGCCGCGCTGAAGCGCGCGTCGGGGTACGACGGTGACGATAGCCAGCTTGCTCTAGATCGCTCACGAATGGAGGGCGGAGGGCCAGGGTCCACACCTTGGCTCGGTCTGGAGGGTCTGTCACGTGGCCACGGCGGCCCGATGGCGTAGCTGAAGCCAAAGACCTGTCCTCGCGACCAGGGGGCCGCCCGCCCTGCCCCCCAGGCAGGGGCAGGGCGGACCGTGGGGCCGTAGGGTCTGGTCCGACAGCGACTGGACCGTGCGGGCCGCCGCAGCCCTGAAGTCGGTGCCCAACGGCACCGAGGTCAGTTGCCGGGCTTCGACCTCTGCGCGGCCTCGGTCGCGACCGGCTTGACGCTCTCCGTGGCCCCACGAGTGCCTGTAACACCGTGGGGCCAAAATACACGGCTCCCAGATCAAAGCGAGATCCGGTCCCCGTCAAGCGTCTAGTCAGTCCCTGGACCGCTTCGCCAGCCGAGGGCAACCGCGGCTGCGGCATGCTCGGGGTGGCTGTGGTCGCCTTCGAGCTACTGGCCGGCATCCCAGTTCGGGCCGCTAAACTCTTGCCCGCCCATTTCCCTGCCCTCAGCGGACCAAACCCTGTGGAATGGTCTATGGCAAACCACGGTCCGAACGGCACACTTCCACGAGGACGCAGCCGTGCTCGGTGGTCTCGCGATCGATGGTCTGCACCCTCACTCGAATGGATCCTTCGATCGGACCAAGGCCGGAGGCTGATCCAGCTCTACCGAGAAGCGGGACCGACGATGGGTAGGCGGGCTGCTGGAGAAGGCACCATCTATCGGCGGCGGGATGGTCGCTGGGAGGCTGCCGTGATTCTTGGCGGCCACCGGTACCGCTTGTACGGCCAGACGAGGGAGTCTGTGAGCCGCCAGCTGGTCACGGCGCTGCGGGCCCATCAGGAGGGCCAGCTGCCCCTGGGCTCGCGCGAGACATTCGGAAGGTTCTGGAACGTGTGGCTGCCCTCCATCCGATCCAACCTTCGCCCCCGGACCTGGACGCGGTACGAGGAACTGGGCCGAATCCACCTCCTGCCCCTGCTGGGCGCAACTCGGATTGGGGATCTCAGCGTCCAGAAGGTCCAAGCGTTGCACGGGCGGATGTTGGGGATGGGTGTCAGCCCATCTACCGTTCACCACGCTCATGCCGTGCTGCACCGGGCCCTGGCCGATGCGGTCCGCTGGGGGGTCGTCTCCAGGAACGTGGCCGGCCTCGTCCCTCCGCCGCGCATGGCAACCCACGAGATGCAGACCCTGAGCGGTGCCCAGGCGCGGGAGCTGTGTCGTGCCGCAGCCGGCAGCCGGTTCGAGGCACTCTACGTGCTGGCTGTGACCACGGGCATGAGGCAGGGAGAGCTACTGGCCCTGAGGTGGAGCGGAGTGGATCTGGACCGAGGTTTGGTGCAGGTGACCGGGACCATGACCAGGACCGAGGCTGGGCTAGGCATCGCTCCACCGAAGACCTCCAGATCCCGGCGCGCCGTGGCCCTGGCCGACCAGGCGATCGAAGCCCTGATCAGGCACAGAGGGCGGCAGAAGCAAGAGAAGGCGCTTCTCGGCGAGGCTTGGGTTGACGAGGACCTGGTGTTTCCGAACTCGATCGGCGGACCCATGCAGCGCGACCACCTGGTCAAGCGTGACTTCGCTCCGCTGCTTCAGCGAGCCGGCCTGCCGGCCATTCGCTTCCACGACTTGAGACATACGGCAGCTACCCTGCTCCTGGGCGAGAGTGTGCATCCGAAGGTCGCCTCGGAGATGCTGGGACATGCCACCGTGGCGATCACCCTCGACCGCTACTCGCACGTGACCGAGACGATGCAACGCGCAGCGGCCCAGTCCATGTCCGAACTTCTTCGGGGCACCTCTGGTGGTCCGGGCACCTTCCCGGGCTCCGGTTGAGAGCGGGTGAGTGGCGTGGCCCTCATCCAGCCGCAGGGCAACGCGAGATCCAAGATGTGTGGCATGAGCCCCGCCTGCACCTGCCAATATCACCCTTTGCTGAGTTGCAGCTCCTTCCTGCGATATGCGCTCTTAGCGAAGGGGCCGTCAGTGATGCATCCCAGTAAAGCCAGGACCCGTGGACCTGTAGTGATCGAGTAGCCAATACTCAGGAGTATCCACGGTGCAGGCCACGTGATGATGATGACGGAGAACGATCCTGCCTCACGCGCAGCTCCGGGTGACACGACCCCGCGGACTGTCACGGAAAATGAGGACCTGACCACTGGCGGCCATGAAACCTGACGAGTAGCTCGGCGGGGTCGGCGGGGATTGCCCGCCGGGACGTACACTTCCTGTCCATGGCCAGCAGCGACGTCTGGGACGAAGAGACCGCAGCGACCTACGACGACGAGGAAGCGGCCGAGATGTTCGCTCCAGAGATAGTCGAGCCGGCTGTCGACTTCCTGGCTGAGCTTGCCGGATCCGGTCCGGCACTGGAGTTCGCGGTCGGCACCGGACGAATTGGCATCCCGCTCATGCAGCGAGGAGTGCCTGTGGCGGGTATCGAGTTCTCAGCACCCATGGCCTCGCGCCTTAGGGCCAAGGTCAGCGAAGCGGACCTTCCGGTCGTTATCGGCGACATGGCGACTACGACGGTCCCCGGCGAGTTCAGCCTCGTCTACCTGGTGTGGAACAGCATCTCCAACCTCCGGACGCAGGAAGAGCAGGTTGAGTGCTTCCGCAACGCAGCCCGCCACCTCATCCCCGGAGGGAGGTTCGTGGTCGAGTTGTTCGTTCCAATGCTTCGTCGTCTTCCTCCTGGCCAGGTTGCCGTTCCCTTCGAGGTGTCAGAAGCACACACTGGATTCGACACTTTGGACCTCGTGACTCAAGAGTGCAGTTCGCACCACTACCGGCGACAGCTAGACGGAACGATTCGGTACGACGTCGGGCACTTCCGTTACGTCTGGCCTGCGGAGTGCGATCTGATGGCGCAACTTGCAGGCATGCAACTGGAGAACCGCTTCGAAGACTGGCACGGTACACCATTCACCAACGACAGCGAGAGTCACGTCTCGGTTTGGCGCAAGTCATAGCACCGGGACCTGCCGGCAGGGTCCAATGCGCTCATCCAGGAGGTGCCCGGGAAGGTCATCCCCGCAGAGCGGCTCGATCTCATTCTATCCGATGACAAGAGCGTTCGGAAGCTCGACAACGCATTGGAGCTCACTACGGCGACGGCCAGGGCAGCCTCGGGCAGGGAGTGATCCGCTGCCCACTGCCGCGCGCAGCTGGTCGAGGCTGAGCCGTCCCATACCGCCGGTAGCGCGGCCGTTATCAGACAAGTTTGCCACGCATTCTCGCCGAGTTTGCCCCACTTCCGGTACGACCGCACCCATGAGGTGAGGCAGGTTGAATCGCCACCTGTCTACCAGCTCATCGCGCCGAGACCCCCTGTCGTCCACCGAATTGGGCTGAGCGACTCCGCGGTCGGGCGGCTACTTGGGGTGAGCCACAAGGCCGTTCGGAAAGCGATGAAGTGGAACTGTCATGACCCCCGAGAAGTGAGCCAGGCTTGGGCGGTCTGTGGGGGTCCACCTCGTCTGCTGCACCCAGCGCCCGGATGCCGAGGCGGTGCCGGGGCAGCTGAAGGCCAACCTCGCCGGCACCGTGGCCTTCCGGGTCCGAGCCGCCGTGAACAGCTACATCCTGCTGGACAGCGACCAGGCCGCCCTGCTCCCGCCCCACCCCGGCCGGGCCATCTGGCAGGAGGACTCCACAGAGGAGTTCCAGGCGGTGGACTGCTCTCTGGAGGAGAGCCGGGAGCTGCTGCTGGCCAGGTGGCCCCGGAGGGGGCTCCTCCCACCACGAGTGCCTGTATCACAGTCAACATGGAAGGGCAAGCGTAGGGGCCGGCCCAACGAGCACCGTAGGTTGCTCGAGGGGCCGAAGCTCGCCCCGAGCAGAGCTACATCGTTGTGGAGGCCGACCCCATGGGTGAGCGTATC
>JAKAVU010000084.1 GCA_021817185.1 bacterium | reverse complement strand
CACTGCGGGCACGCGATGATCGCCGGCGCGTATCTGGACGGCACCTACAGCGAGGTCTACCCCGATGTCTCCTTGGACCGCAAGGGGCTGGACCGGCTGTTCAAGCAGTTCTCCTTCCCCGGCGGAGTCCCCAGCCATGATGCCCCGGAGACGCCGGGCTCGATCCATGAGGGCGGTGAGCTCGGCTACAGCCTGCTCCACGCCTTCGGAGCCGTCTTCGACAATCCCGACCTCATCGCCGCCGCCGTCGTCAGTGATGGCGAGTCGGAGACCGGGCCCCTGGCGGCGAGCTGGCACTCGAACAAGTTCCTCAATCCCGCCCGCGATGGTGCGGTCCTGCCGATATTGCACCTCAACGGCTACAAGATCTCCATGCCGACGGTGCTGGCCAGGATCCCTCAGGAGGAGTTGGACAGCCTGCTCCGCGGCTACGGCTGGGATCCCTACCTGGTGGAGGGAGACGATCCCACCCTCGTCCATCAGGCGATGGCAGAGGCTCTCGACCGGGCGGCGTCGGCGATCCATCAGATCCAGTCCGAGGCGAGGTCCGGCACCCGGATCGCCCGGCGGACCTGGCCGATGATCGTGCTGCGGACGCCGGCTGGATGGACGGCACCCAAGCTGGTCGACGGCTTGCCGGCTGAGGGCACCTGGCGTTGCCACCTAACCCCCATCGAGGACCCTCGCACCAACCCTGGGCATCTCGCGCAGCTGCAAACCTGGTTTGAGAGTTACCGGGCAGCCGAGCTGTTCGATGCTAATGGCAGCCCGGTCCGCCAGATCACAGACCTGGCGCCGGCGGCCGGCCGTCGCCTGAGCGACAATCCCCACGCCAACGGTGGCCTCCTCAAGCGGAACCTGCGCCTGCCCGACTTCGCCCCCTACGCCGTGGAGGTGCCCGCCCCCGGCGCCGTCAACGCGGAGGCGACCCGGGTCCTGAGCGCCTATCTGCGCGATGTGATGATTGCGAACTCCGACCGCTTCCGGGTGTTCGGGCCGGACGAGACGGCGTCCAACCGCCTCAGCCATCTCTACGAAGCCAGCGACCAGACCTTCGTCGGCGAGTCGCTCCCCACCGACGAGTACCTCTCGCCCGAGGGCAGGATCATGGATGTGCTCAGCGAGCACCTGTGTCAGGGCTGGCTCGAGGGCTACCTGCTCACCGGGCGCCACGGGCTGTTCAACACCTATGAGGCGTTCGCCCACGTGGTGGACTCGATGTTCAACCAGCACGCCAAGTGGATCAGCAAGTGCAACGGGATTCCCTGGCGGCGACCGATCGCCTCCCTCAACTACCTGCTCACCTCCCACGTCTGGCGCCAGGACCACAACGGGTTCACCCATCAGGACCCCGGCTTCCTGGACGTGATGACGAACAAGAAGGCAACCGTGGTGCGCGTCTATCTCCCTCCGGATGCGAACTGCCTGCTCTCAGTGACCGACCACTGCCTGCGCTCGGAGAACTACGTGAACGCCATCGTCGCCGACAAGCAGGCGGCCCCCGTCTGGCTGGACATGGAGTCGGCGATCCGTCACTGCACCTCCGGGATCGGGATCTGGGAGTGGGCCAGCACGGATGCCGGAACCGACCCGGATGTGGTGATGGCGTGCGCCGGCGATGTCCCGACGCTGGAGACCATGGCCGCGGTCGACATTCTCCGCCAGCGCTTCCCAGAGCTCAGAGTGCGGGTGGTGAACGTGGTCGACCTGATGGTGCTGCAGCCGCAGAGCGAGCATCCCCACGGCCTCAGCGACCAGGACTTTGACGAGCTGTTCACCAGGGACAGGCCGGTCATCTTCGCCTTCCACGGGTATCCCTGGCTCATTCACCGGCTCACCTACCGCCGCACCAACCACCGCAACATCCACGTGCGCGGCTACAAGGAGGAGGGCAGCGTCACCACCCCCTTCGACATGGCGGTATCCAACGACCTCGACCGCTTCCACCTGGTCGCCGATGTCGCCGACCGGGTGCCGGCACTGGCGGCGCAGGCGGCCTATGTGAAGCAGTGGCTCCGGGACAAACTGGTCGAGCACCGGCGCTACATCACCGAGCACGGGGAGGACCTTCCCGAGGTCCGGGAGTGGGTCTGGTCGGCCTGAGATGGAAGAGGCGAGGGTAATGATCGTCAACGCCGGGTCCAGCAGCCTCAAGCTGAGCGTGCTCGATGGTCAGGGCCAGCTCGCGGCCAGCCGCAATCTGGAGGGCAGACCGCAGGACCACCCCCCTGCGGCCCTGGCCGCCGCCATGACCGCCCTCGGCCCCGTCGAAGCGGTGGGGCACCGGGTGGTGCATGGCGGACCCGACTTCATCCAAGCCACCGTGATCGACCCTGTGGTGATGGCGGGATTGGAGCGCCTGAGCGGCCTCGATCCTCTCCACCTGCCCGGTGCCATGGCCGGGATACACGCTGCCCAGGCGGCCTTTCCCAACTTGCCGCAGGTGGCCTGCTTCGACACGGCCTTTCACGCGGACCTGCCACCCGCGGCCGCGACCTACGCCCTGCCCCAGAGCTGGCGTAAGAGATGGGGCCTGCGCCGCTACGGATTCCACGGGCTCTCCTACGCCTATGCCACGCGTCGGGCCGCTGAGCTCATGGGAACGTCCGCCGATCAATTGCAACTGGTCATCTGTCATCTGGGTGCAGGCGCCTCGGCGGCGGCGGTGAGCCGGGGCCACTCGGTGGACACCACAATGGGGTTCACCCCGCTCGAGGGACTGGTGATGGCCACCAGGTCAGGCACAGTCGACCCTGGGCTGCTCATCTGGCTGGAGCGGGAGCAAGGGCTGAGCCCCAAGGAGATTGGGGATGCCCTCGAGCAGGAGTCGGGCCTGCTCGGCCTGGCCGGAACCGCAGACATGAAGGGGGTCGTCGAGGCGGCCGGGTCTATGCCAGACGCGGCCCTGGCGCTGGAGGTGTACATCCACCGGCTGCGTCAGGCGATCGTTTCCATGACCTCGTCCCTGGGGGGGCTGCACGCTCTGGTGTTCACCGGGGGGGTGGGAGAGGGATCGTCCGCCGTGCGCGAGCTCGCCGTCTCTGGGCTTGGGTTTTTGGGGCTCAGCTTGGATCGGGAAAGCAACGTAGATGACGTCGGCGACCGTCATCTGGAGAGCCGTGGCAGCTCGGTCGCGATCCTGGTCCTCGCGGCCAGAGAGGACCTTCAGATCGCATTCGAAGTCCGCCAGCTGCTTACGGCCTGAGCAGGGCAAGCCCGCAGGCCGTAAGTGGCCGCGATTGGGAACGGCGGCGTGCGGGCGCCCGGTGCTGCCGAGGCGACGAACCTGGGATAGGAACGATGGGAAGAGTCGGCGTAGGCTGGGAACGGAGCTGGTGACGCGACAGTGCGGTGGAGGGGAACCCATGCGGGAGTTCGACACAATCACCATTGGGGCTGGCGGTGGCGCCTACCCCGCCGCCTTCCGCCTGGCCCGCGCCGGACACAAGGTGGCCATGGTGGACGTCAAGGGGGTGCTGAGCGGCAACTGCCTGGCCGAGGGATGCGTCCCCTCCAAGGCGGTTCGCGAGGTGGCCGCCACCTACCACCGAATGACCAGGGCAGCCGCGATGGGGCTCTCGGGCGCGCTGGAAGTCTCCTATGAGCAAGTTCTCGCGCACAAGACCCGAGTGCAGACGCTCCGCTACCAGCAGCATGACCTGGAGCTGGCCGCTTCGTCCGAACAGTTGCAACTGATCAAGGGGCGCGCCAGCCTGCTCGATCCGCATACCGTGGAAGTCCACACCGACGGCGCGGCACGACGGCTTACGGCCGCTACGATCATCGTGGCCAGCGGTTCGGACATCTCGATCCCCCCCATACCGGGAGCGGACCTCTGCATCACCAGCCGCGATCTCTTCGCACTTGATGCCACCCTCAAGGACCTTCCCCGGCGGCTGGTTATCGTGGGAGCCGGCTACATCGGCCTGGAGGTCGCCTCCATGCTCCACACCTTCGGGGTCAGCGTCGAGGTGCTGGAGATGACGGATCAGATCCTCCCGGGAATGGATCCACGGTTCGCCCAGCTCCTGGCCTCGCTGCTCGACCCCGGGATAGTGATCCGGCTGGGAGCCCGCGTCGCTCGCATCGACCGCTCCGCGGCCGGGCTGGTGGTGTCGTACTCGACCACCGACGGCCCCGCCACATCGACCGCGGATCAGGTGCTGCTGGCGGTGGGCCGCCACCCGGTCCTTCCCGACGGCTTGAGTGAGGCCGGCATCACAGTTGCGAGCGGGCGGCCTCTGGTCAATCCGGCTCTGCAGACCAATCTGCCGCATGTGTATGCGACCGGCGACGTCAACGGCCTCTCCATGCTCTTCCACTCGGCCGTGAGGCAGTCGCTGACCGCTTCAACGTCCATTTTGAACGGCAACCATGCCAGCGACTCCTTTGACCCCGACGCTGTCCCCACCACAATCTTCACCATGCCCGAAGCCGCCTACGTCGGTCTGCTCCCGGCCCGAGCGGCGGCGGCAGGGGTCCCATTGGTGGAGAGCGCATACTCCTTCACCGAGGACAGCCGGGCTCAGATCATGGATGACACAGGCGGCGAGATCAGGCTCTTCTTCGCGCCCCAGAGCTTGCGCCTGCTGGGCGGCTGGGTGGTCGGAATCGATGCCGCCAACCTCATCGGGGAGATCGGGACATCGGTCGCCGCCGGCCTGACCGCCCACCAGCTGGCGCGTTTCTCCGACCAGCACCCCATGGCGTCGGAGGGGATCGGCAAGTCGGCCCGCCAGCTGGTCTGAACCGAGCCAAGGGCGGACACCGGAGCGGGACGAACGCCGCGGCTCAGGCTCCAGATCACCAAACTGAGCGGCCACGCGCAGACTAGAATCGGGGAGCAATCGTGAGCCGCGGGTGCGCGGGGAGCAGTCGGCCATCCGCCCAGCCGTGGTAGGACAACTCATTTAAGGAGAGGGCATGCCTCGAATCGTGGTGGGCGTGGATGGATCCGCACACTCCTTGGCTGCGGTGCGGTGGGCCTGCAATGAGGCAAGGCTGCGCGGGGACCAGTTGGAGCTGGTGGCGGCTTGGACCATCCCCGCAGCCGCCCTGGAGGTGGCCACAGACGAGGTCGTCGAGGCCATGGAGAGGTCCGCTGCCCAGGCATTGGAGGCGGCCCGGGCGGTCGTGGCCGAGTGCGGCCCTGACCTTGAGGTGCTCCAGGGCGTCTACGACGGGCAGCCGGCACGGATCCTGGTGGAGCGAGCCAAGGGGGCCGACCTGTTGGTGGTGGGATCCCGCGGGTTGGGTGATTTCAAGGCGCTCCTACTGGGCTCGGTGAGTCAGGAGGCCAGCCATCATTCCCCCGTGCCGATCGTGATCATCCGCAACGAGAGCCGGGAGGGCTGACCGGGGACCTCGGCCCCGGTCAGCCCTGCTGCGGCGGGCGCAACCGGTAGAGGATGCCCCGGATCGGGTCGTAGTGGCGGTCGGCCACCCGCTCCTTCATGGGGATGATGGCGTTGTCGGTGATCGCGATGTGCTCCGGACAGACCTCGGTGCAGCACTTGGTGATGTTGCACATCGCGACTCCGGCCTCCCCATACAGCTGCGGCACGCGGTCCGCGACGTCCTTGGGGTGCATCTCCAACGAGGCCATGCGCACCATGAACCGGGGACCGAAGAAGCGAGGCTGACCGTCGTGTTCGCGCATGACGTGGCAGACATCCTGGCACAGGAAGCACTCGATGCAGCGCCGGTGCTCGATCACGCGCTCGATGTCGTGCTGATAGATCACGAAGGGGGCCTTCTCACCGGCGGCCGGCGTGAACGGCTGGATGCGGCGATTGACCTCGTAGTTCCAGCTCACGTCCGTGACCAGATCCTCCACCTTGGGAAAGACCCGCATCGGCTGGACCACGATCTCGCTGGCCTGAGCCAGGACGTCGTCCACCCGGGTCTTGCACATCAGGGCTGGCCGCCCGTTGATCTCGGCGCTGCAGGAGCCACACTTGCCCGCCTTGCAGTTCCACCGGGCCGCCAGATCCCCGGTCCCATTGGCCTGGATCCAGTGCACCGCATCCAGGACCACCATCCCCTGCACCTGCGGCACCGAGAACTGCTCGAAGGCGCCCCCCTCAGCGTTGCCCCGCCAGACCCGCATCTGCACCTCGCGGTCGGTGAGGCCGTCGTCGTAGGTGATCCTAAGGGTCTTGGGGTGCTCGTCCTCCGGTGAGGCCTCGACCTTCGGCTCGGGGCCTTTGCGCTTGGCCCTGAGCTTGGCCTCGGCCAGGTCGGCCACCGCCGTTGCCGCCACCCGGGTCTCCCCCTCGGTCAGCTTGCGCAGCGCCTCGGGCATGGGTGGGATCGCTGCCCGACCGACCTCCATCCGGCCTCCCTCACCAAGCCGGACAATGAAGTTCACCTTGCCCAGCTCGGGGTCGCGCTCGAGGTAGTCCAGCCGCCACTGAGAGCCACGGCTCTCACGCCGCTCCAGCGCCGAGCGCACGATGGCCTCACTCACCGTGAGCATGAAGATGTCGTCGCGGGCGCCGCTGAAACCGGGATTGTAGGCAGGTGTCCCGGGGATCCGGATGTGCTGGGCACGCTCCTTCAGCTCCAGGATCTGCTCCAGCGCCTCGGTGAGAGACTGCTCGGTGCGCGCGATCGCCGCCCCGGACTGCATCACGTCCTGAAGCTCGCGGTGCAGCTTGAAGGGGTCCTCGCCCTTGCCGCCCGCCAGGGGCCGCATCAGGAGCGCCTGCTCCTCCTCCACCTCCGCCTGGCTGATCCGCGGCAGTACGTCATGCTGCTTGGCGAACTCCGCCGCCGACTCGCCCGCCCGGCGGCCGAAGACCAGGATGTCGCCCAGGGAGTTGCCCCCCAAGCGGTTGGCGCCGTGCAGCCCGGCCGCGCACTCGCCGGCGGCGTAGAGGCCCGGCACGGTGGTGGCCGCAGTCTCCGCGACCACGTTGATGCCGCCCATGGTGTAGTGGATGGTGGGCGCCACCTCCATCGGCTCCTTCGTGATATCAACTCCCGCCAGGCTGTGGAACTGCTCGTACATCGACGGCAGCCGACGGTGGATGGCCTCGGCGCCCAGATGGGTTACGTCCAAAAACGCCCCCCCGTGCGGCGACCCGCGGCCGGCCTGCACCTCCTTGAAGATGGAGCGGGCGACCACATCCCGAGACGACAAATCCTTCTTGACGGGGTCGTAGCGCGCCATGAAGCGCTCCCCCACGCTGTTGCGCAGGATCCCGCCCTCGCCGCGCACCGCCTCGGTCACCAGGATGCCCCTGGCCCCTGGCGGCCAGACCATGCCGGTGGGATGGAACTGGACGAACTCCATGTCCTTGAGCTCGGCTCCGGCCTCGTAGGCCATGGCCGCGCCATCCCCGGTGCCCTCCCACGAGTTCGAGGTGATCCGGAACATGCGTCCCCACCCGCCGGTCGCCAGCACCACCGCCTTGGCCCGGATCACCACCGGCTCACCGGTCGTGCGCTGGTAGCCCACTCCCCCGGCCACCCGGTCCTGGTCCTTGAGCAGCCTGGTCAGGGTGGTTTCCATGTGCACCGTGACGCCCTCGGTGTGGACCATGCGGTCCTGACAGGTCCGGATGAGCTCCAGCCCGGTGCGATCGCCGATGTGGGCGAGGCGGCGCCAGGAATGGGCTCCGAAGGCCCGCTGGCTGATCCTCCCCTGCTTGGTGCGGTCGAAGACCCCGCCCCACTGCTCGAGCTCGATAACCCGGTCGATCACCTCGTGGGCATAGAGCTCCACCATCCGCCAGTTGTTGACCATGGCGCCGCCCCGCATGGTGTCCCCGAAGTGCACCTCCCAGGAATCCTGCTCGTCCAGGTTGCCGAGCGCGGCGGCGATCCCCCCCTCCGCCATCACGGTGTGCGCCTTGCCGAGCAGCGACTTGCACACCACCCCCACCGTGCACCCCTGTTCGGCGGCCGCGATCGCCGCCCGCATGCCGGCCCCGCCGGCCCCCAGCACCAAGACGTCGTAGCTCGCCTCTATGGTCATCTGCTCTCCCCTCAGAAGCCGAGATGGGGATCGTGGATGACCCCGTACTGAAGCAGCCGAATGTAAAGGTCGGTGATGATCAGGGTGAACAGGCTGATCCAGGCGAACATGGAGTGGCGGGCGTTCAGCCAGCTGACCCCCCTCCAGGCCTGGTAGCGCTGGCGCCCACCCAGGATGCAGGAGAAACAGTCCTTACCCCCGCCCACCAGGTGGCGCAGGGAGTGGCAGCCAAACGTGTAGCCCGTCAGGAAGATGACGTTCACCAGCATGATCGCGCTCCCCAGCCCGATCCCCCAGTGGCCGTGGTAGGAGAACGCCTGGTAGGCGTCGATCCACAGCACCACCAGGAATCCCACCGCGAAGTACATGAAGAACCGGTGCAGGTTGTTGAGGATGAATGGCAGCCGGGTCTCACCTCGGTAGGCCCGGCCCCGACCGGTCGGCGAGACCGCGGCCAGCTCGGAGGGCTCCCTCACCGCGCAGCCGGGCGGGTCCTGGAAGAAAGAGCGGTAGTAGGCCTTGCGGTAGTAGTAGCAGGTGGCTCGGAATCCCAGGGGGATGTAGAAGATGAAGAGCGCCGGCGAGGCTGGGGTCCTGCCGATCGCCACCTGCGGCGAGTAGAACGGCGAGAGGTACTGGTGGAACTGGTCGCTGTGGAAGAAGACGATCGTCCACAGGCTGTAGATCCCGAACAGGGTGAGCCAGGCGACCACGTTGGCGGGGTACAGCCACCAGCGGTCCTGGCGCCGGACATCGGCGTCGACCGGGCGCGTGAGTGTGGCCGCCATCAGGGAAGTACCGCGGTGACTTCCCGAACCGCCTCCGCCGACCGCTCCAGCTCGGCCCGCTCCTGATCAGTGAGTTCGACCTCGATCACCTCGATGACCCCCTCGCGCCCGAGCTTGACCGGCACTCCCATCACCACACCATGCAGCCCGTACTCACCCTCCAGCCGGATGGCGCAGGGCAGCACCTGGTGCCGATCGGTGGCGATCGCCTCGACCATCTGCGCCGCCGCCGCCGCGGGCGCGTAGTAGGCGCTCCCGGACTTCAGCAGCTTCACGATCTCGGCCCCGCCGTCACGGGTGCGCTGCACGATCTCCTCCAGCCTGGCCGCGGGCACAAGGCGCCCGACCGGCACCCCGGCCACGCTCGTCACCCCGCGCAGGGGCACCATGGAGTCGCCGTGGCCACCGAGCACGTAGGCCTCCACGCTGCGCACCGACACGTTCAGCTCGGCGGCGAGGAAGCTGCGGAACCTGGCGGTGTCGAGAATCCCCGCCATCCCGATCACCCGGAACCGGTCCAGACCGCTGCGGCGGACCGCCAGCTCGGTCATGGCGTCCAGCGGGTTGGTGACCATCACCAGCACCGCGTCCGGCGATCCCCGCATCACCTGGTCCATCACGTCGCCCACGATCTGGGCGTTGGCGGTGATCAGGTCATCCCGGCTCATCCCCGGCTTGCGGGCCAGCCCGGAGGTGACCACGATCACCGAGGAGCCCTCGGTGACGGCGTAGTCGGTGCCTCCCACCAGCTTGGTGTCGTACCCCCTGATCGGCGCCGCCTCCGCCAGATCCAGCGCCTTGCCCTCAGCCAGCCCCTCCACCACGTCGACCAGGGCCAGGTCGAAGATGTCCAACTCCGCCAGGCGCAAGGCCGTGGTGGCCCCCACGTTGCCAGCGCCGATGATCGAAACCTTGGGTCTCATCGCACCTCCCGCTTTAGGGCGCGGTCAACAAGCCCGCCTTGACAAGATCCATGATAGGGACCGACAAGGCCGGTCAGGACTAGCTCTGCTCCCGAAGTCGGCGCGAGCAATCCTCGATCGCGGCCCAGGCGGCCTCCCGGCCCTCCCAGCCCCCGACGGAGACCTCCTTCATGTCCTCCAACTGCTTATAGGTCTCGAAGAACACCTCGATCTCCCGCAACCAGTGCGGGGCCAGATCCTCCAGCTCGTTGATGGGGTCGAAGCGGGGGTCGGAGGCAGCCACGCACAGAACCTTGATGTCGGTCCCGTGCTCATCGGCCATGTGAAGCAGGCCGATGGGGCGGGC
>JAKAVU010000083.1 GCA_021817185.1 bacterium | reverse complement strand
GCGCGGGTGGCTCTGTCCCCGGGGCTGGACTTCGGCCCCGCAGGGTCGGGACACGTGCGCCTCAACTTTGCGACTCCGCGCCCCGTCCTGAGGGAGCTGCTCGACAGAATCTGGTCCGCCCTCGAAGGCGCCTGAAGCTCGGTCTCCACAGGCTGCTCCGCGTTGGCTCCCGACCCTGGCTCCTTGCTGTGGTCATGACCTTTCGAAGGGGCCGATCCCGGCTTCCGCAGCGGCGGCGTCGCTGCGGTGAGCTCGCCCGGGAGAGCGGAGGAAGATGCCACCAGCTTCCCGCACGGGGGGCCCTTTCCGACCCTGCCCAGCCCACTGGGAGGCCCTTCCGTTGGTTAGCCCCCAGCGCTCACCTTGAGCTGGCCAGCGGGGCCCGCCCTGGGGCCGGCCCCGAATAAACCCTGTGCCCGAGGGGGGCGTTGTCGCCCCCCTTCTCCTTGCTACGATCACCTGGCACAGCCCGGTTCAGTGATGGAGGAGACAGCGTGAAGTCCAAGCTGCACATCCGGTTTTGGGTGGAGTCGGCGGCCGCCCTGGTGACGCTCTCTTTGGCGGTGATCACCCTCGTCTGGCAGAACTGGATCGAGCTCGTCTTCCGGGTCGACCCTGACCACGGCAACGGCTCGTTCGAGCGTTGGGTGGTGGTGGTGGCCGCCGCGCTGTGCGTCGCCAGCGTGTTGCTGGCAGGCCGGGAGTGGAGGATCGCCCGGCCCCGGGTGGCCGCTCGCTCCGGGGCCTGACCACCTGAGGGCCGAGGCCCAGCTGCGAGGGGGCACCGCCCCCGGCAGCTAGGCCTCGGTAACCGGCACCAGGCCCTCGGCGCTGATCGTCTGGTTAACCGCCGTCAGCCGTGCGCGAATCAGCTGGTCCAGCTCGTCGACCGCCTGCCCCGCTCTCTGGAAGAGCAGCGCCGCCATCTCCCGCGCCTGGCTGGTGGGGGCCGCGTCGGAGCGGTCGAGGGCCTGCTGGAGGGTGAACAGACGCCCGTCCAGACCCGCTGCCAGCTCCATCTCATCCATCTCCCCACGCCACCCCGGCTGGGTGAGGACCGACTCCATTCGGCCGAGCTCCTGGCGCAGATCGCTGACCTCGGCCCGGAGCGCGTCGCTGCCATCCGCGCGGGTCTCCCATGCCGCCAGCCCGTCGCGGAGGTGGCGGCAGCGGCGCAGCGCCCGGTTGACCGCGACCTGGTGCTCGCGCACCTGGAGCAGGAGCTCGTACTGCTCCTGGTACGCGTCCGGCGCAAGATCCAGGTTGGGATCTGGAACGAGGGTCAATTCGGCGCCCACCACTTGGCCATGGCAGTGGAGTTCCACGCGATAGCGGCCGGGTGGGACTCGGGGCCCGTCGAGCCCCGTCTCGCTGTGGGAGACCATGGTCCGGAGAGTCCGATTCTCCAAAAACGCTCCCTTGGTGCAGAGGTTCCAGACGTGCCGGTGCCAGCCCGCGGATGTCTCGAGCACGGCGGGGTTCAGGTCATCCTCCTCGGTGGGCGCGGCTGGCGGTTCCGCGCCCAGCTTCACCTGCCCCTTGCCCCGAAACCGGCGCAGCTCCTGTCCCTGGAGATCGAAGATCCGCAGCTCCACCTCCTTCGGGTCTAGGTCCTCAGGGAGGTGATAGCGGACCACGACCCCGTCGGGCGGGTTGTAGCCCGCGTCCAGGATCACCTCGCGCAGCCCACCCTGGGGATCACTCTCGACCACAGCGATGGCCCGTCCCGGGTACTTGGTGCCCCGTTCGCTGGGCACGGCGCTCTGTCCGGTGAAGTACCGGTGGACCGCGGAGGGGACGAGCAGCTGTGGGGACTGCGTTCCGGCCTGGGCCGCGGCCGGCCCGACCAGCCGGACATCGTCCAGCACCCAGAAGCCACGACCATGCGTGCCAGCCACCAGCTCCCCGTGTTTCAGGGCGAGGTCGTACACCGGGACCGGGGGCAGATTGAGGAACAGCGGCTGCCAGTGTTCGCCCTCATCGAATGTGCAGTACGGCCCATGCTCGGTTCCCGCATACCAGGTCTGCGGTTGCTCGGGGTCACTGCGCACCACCCGGACGAAGTCGCCGCTCGCGATCCCCTTCGTGATCTGCGCCCAGCTGCTCCCGCCGTCGGTGGTGCGAAAGACGTAGGGGGTGCGATCCTGGAGGCGGTAGCGATGGGCCGACACCATCACCACCTGCGGGTCGTGGGCGGACACCTCGATCCCGGAGATCCAGGACCAGTCGGGAAGGCCAGGGAGCTCCAGCCGCTGCCAGCTGTTCCCGCGATCCAGGGTGCGGTGGAGGAGGCCGTCGTCGGTCCCCACCCAGAGGACATTGGGGTCGTGGGGTGACTCGGCCAACACCGAGGCGGTGCAGTAGACCTCGGCTCCCGAGGTGTCCTTGGTGATCGGGCCACCCGAGGCCCGCAACTTGGAAGGATCGTTGCGGCTCAGATCCGGGCTGATCGCTGCCCAGCTGCGGCCCTCATCCCGGCTCAAAAACACGCACTCCCCGGCGGCGTACAGCACCGAGGGGTCGTGCCGGGAAAGCACGATCGGGTACGTCCAGGCGAAGCGGTGCCGGAAGGTGCTGGGATCCTCAGCGTAGGTCCACTCCGGCCAGATGGTTACGAGCCCGGTCTGTCCCGAGCGATGGTCGTGGCGCAGGAGCGGGGCCCCACCGCCACCGGAGCTGCCCACCGCTCCTGAGTAGACGATGTTGTCGTTCCTTGGGTCGACCGCGATGTAGCCGCTCTCGGAGTGCCCCACCTCCTCGCACTGGTCCCGCAGGATCGCCCCCCACATGGAGCGGCTGGGCACCCGGATCGCGGAGTTGTCCTGCTGGGTCCCGTAGACCCGGTAGGGGAAGTGGTCGTCGATCGCGAGCTTGTAGATGGCCGCGGTCGGCTGGTTGTAGATGGTGGAGAAGGTCTCGCCGCCGTTCAGGGACACGCAGGCCCCGCCGTCGTTGGCCTCGATCATCCGACGGGGGTTCTTGGGGTCGATCCAGAGGTCGTGATTGTCGCCGTGGGGGTCCCCGATCTGGCTCCAGCTCTTGCCCCCGTCGGTGGAGCGCACGAAGGTGTAGTTCAAGGCGTAGAGCGTCTCGGGGTCCTGGGGATCAGGCACGATGTGGCTGTAGTACCAGGGGCGCCCCAGCAGCGACCGGTCATCGGAGATGCGGTCCCAGCTCTCGCCGCCGTTCTCACTTCTGAACAACCCTCCCTCGCGATCGGCCGCCTCGATCACGGCCCAGACGCGATCGGGACGCGCGGGTGCCGAGGCCACCCCCATCCGACCCCGCAGGGACCGGGGCAGGCCCGGCCGCTCGCTGAGGTCGGTCCAGGTGTCCCCGCCGTCTCTGGAACGCAGGAGCCGGCTGCCCTCGCCACCGCTGCTGAAGTGCCACGGCTCGCGCCTGGCCTCCCAGAGGGTGGCGAAGAGCACCCGTGGGTTGCCCGGGTCCATCCACAGATCGGCGGCGCCGGCCTGCTCGCTGCCGGCGAGCACGTGCTCCCAGCTGCGGCCCCCGTCGCGAGACCGGTAGATGCCGCGGGCCGAGGAGGGGCCGAAGATGTCCCCCAGGGCTGCCACGTAGACCAGATCGGGGTCGCGGGGGGAAACCCGGATGCGCGAGATCTGGAGGGTGTCGCTGAGGCCGCAGTGCTCCCAGCTGCGGCCACCATCGGTGGACCGGTAGACCCCGTCGCCCTGAATCACGTCGTTGCGCGGGCAGGCCTCCCCGGTGCCCACGTAGATGACCTGGGGATCCGACGCGCAGACGGCGAGAGCGCCCACCGCGACCGAGCCCAGCTGTCCGTCGGTGACGTTCCTCCAGGTGGTACCGGCGTCGTTGGTCTTCCACACGCCGCCACCGCAGGCGCCGAAATAAAAGACGGCGGGATCACTGGGATCTCCCGCCACTGCGACTGAACGGCCGCCCCGGGGAGGTCCGATGAAGCGCCACTTGAAGGCGGCGGTGAGGTCATCTCCATTGGGCATTGTGTTCCTCCCTGGTCGACGGAGGAACACCTGCCTCCGCCCTGAGCCGACGGCCAACCAACGCCCAATGTTAGCTGTCCCAGGCCGCGTTGCCGGCCAGTCCGAGCCGGCGGCACGGATCGGACAGCGGGCGCGTCCGGAGCTGCGCGGAGGGAGCCGGAGGCTCAGTCGGGTGGGCGTCTGCCCCTGGGCAGCTGAGGGGTGTGCGCGGTCCGGCGTCCGCGCGCCCTCGTATGATCGGCCGGGTGAGGAGCACGCTCTACCGGGACCTGGCTCTGATCGACCCGGAGTCGCGCGCCCTCTCCCCGGGCTTCAGCATCCTGGTTGAGGGCGAGCGGATCCGCTGGATTCGCCCGGTCGACTCCGAGGAGGACCCCGGAGGGCACGTGGAGCTGATCGATGCGGGGGGGACTACCGCAGTCGCCGGGATGGTGGACGCTCACAGCCACCTGACGCTGCCTGGTGGCTCCCACTGGATCGGCCACACCCAAGACCGGGTGGAGCAGCTGATCCAGACGGCCGAGGACAACGCCCGGCTGCTGCGGCAGGCGGGGGTCCGCTGGGCCCGCGATGTCGGAGCGCCGGCCCGGGATGGCCGCGCGGTCTCCCTCAGGGTGCGCGACTCCTGGCGCGGGCGCCCGGGGTATCCCCATGTGCGCGCGGCGGGGAGCTGGATCATGAAGCGCGACACCCTGCCCGATGGCGGGTCCGTGGAGGTGGATGACGGCGATCAGCTGGTGGCGGCCGGGGAGCGGCAGCTCGACCAGGGGGCCGATCTGATCAAGCTGTACATGGACGGCCCGGATCGGGATGTAGCACCGTTCTCCTCCTCGGAGGTCCGCCGCCTGGTGACCGCCGCGGCGGCTCGGGGAGCCAAGGTGACCGCCCATTCGACCACCGTCGATGGTGCCCGGGCGGCTGTCGAGGGCGGCGTGGCCGCCATCGAGCACGGCTTCCAACTTGACGAGGACGTGGTCCAACTGATGGCCGCTCAGGGGGTGGCCCTGGTGTCGACCCTGGCGGTGCTGGAGTCATGGAAGACATTTGCCACCACCACCTCCCAGCCGCGCTTCACCTCGGCCGAGGGCATGGCGGCCATCGCCACACGTCAGGAGCAGGCCCGACACTCGGTCCGCCTGGCACACCGGGCCGGCGTCCTGATCGCGACCGGCACCGACTTCGGGGGGGGCTCACTGCGGGCCAATCAGCTGGCGTGGGAGATCGAGTGCCTGGTGGATGCGGGCTTACCGCCGTTCGATGCCATCCAGGCGGCAACTTGCAATGGGGGACAGCTCCTTGCTGAACCGGAGGCGGGACGGCTCTACGAGGGTGGTCCCGCGGACTTTGTCCTGGTCCACGGCGATCCCCTCTCGGACCCGCAGGCGATGTGGCGGGTGTGGCGCGTCAGCTGGTGACCCGTTCCCCCTCGGACGGGCATCCCGGGCCGGATCGTCGGGCATTTGAGCTCAGCCGGAGGCTGAGGGTTCGAAGGCGGGAGTCGGCCGCCAAGGCTCGCACCGCGCGCCCAGGGGACCAGCGCGGATGACGCGGAGCTCATCCGATTCCGGTACATCGCTGGCGCCGCGCGCCATCCACAGGGCCGACGGAGCGCTGCTCGTATGCCACCCTCCCGGGCTATCCGGACGTGACCCGCTACCTGTCGAGCCGCTCGGATGGTGGGCCGCCGCTGCCGCCCCGCCAGTGCTCCAGCCATGTTTCAGGCTCCGCACCATCTGGGATTTCGGCCCACGGCGTGGCCTGGGCCCTGACCTGCCCCGGCGCAGGCCGTCTGGCGATGGCGGCCACTGTCGCCCACCAACGACTGTGGGCGGGAGAGCCCAGCAGCGGCGCTCCCTGGACGCTGAACGGCGGCCCCGATGGAGACTCCCGTGAGGCGGGTCGTCGAGGGCACGGTCGACGTACCCGATGGTGCGGTCTGGTTTCAACGCCACGATGCCGATGGTCCGGGTATCCCCCTGCTCTGCCTGCATGGCGGGCCAGGCATGCCCCACGACTACTTGGAGCCACTCGCCGAACTCGTGGACCAGCGCCCGGTCATCTTCTATGACCAGCTGGGCTGCGGTCGCTCCGCAACCCACGGCAGCAAGCCCCAGTGGACGGTCGATCGCTTCCTCGACGAGCTGGAGGTGGTCCGCAGCTCGCTGGGCTTGACCGACGTGGTCATCTTCGGCAACTCCTGGGGCGGGATGCTGGCCATGCGGTACATGCTCGGATCACCTGGCGGCGTGGCCGGCCTCGTGCTCAGCAGCGCCCCGGCCAGCGTGTCCCGCTGGGTTGCGGATGCCCAGCGGTTACGAGCCGACCTGCCGGAAGCGGTCCAGACGGTTTTGGCCGTGCATGAGCAAGCCGGCTTCTACAGCTGCCCCGAGTACCAGGGAGCGGTGGCGGAGTTCTATCGCCGCCATCTCTGCCGCCTTGAACCATGGCCCGAATGCGTCGAGAGGACCTTTGCCGGCCTCGGTAGCGAGGTCTACTCGCAGATGTGGGGGCCCAGCGAGTTCGGCCCGGTGACCGGTGCCCTGCAAGACTGGGAGGTGCTCGACCAGGTGCCGAAGATCGCGGTGCCCACCCTGGTGACGTGCGGGAGGTTCGACGAGGCGACCCCGGAGCACATGGCTGACCTCGCCCGCGCCCTTCCCCACGCCGAACTCGCCATCTTCGAGTTGAGCTCGCACATGGCATTCCTGGAGGAGCAGCACACCTACCTTGACCGGCTCCGAGACTTCCTTGGCGATGTGGATCGACGCCGGGCGGAGCATGCCTCGCCGCGGGGATAGGCGCGCCGACAACGGGCCGGTCCGCGCCGGAGCTCGTGCCTGAGGCGGGCCAAGCCTCTGGTCGGGGCGTGCTCCAGCTCCCCCCGGTACGCCTCCGGCGCAGGGACCGACGGGTGGCCAGTGGAGATCTGGTCGTAGTCGGCATCCTGGCTTACCACCGGTGGGCCACGCTCGAGGTCGATGGCGGGAATCGATGAGGCGGTGGGCTTTACCAATTGGGTCCTCCCGGACCTCCGACCATCAGCAACCAACAGAGCGTGCCGACGCGACCGTGATCACCTCCGGCGATTGGAGGTGGCAGCAGTTCGAGCCAGGGACGGACCGGACGCTGGAGCGGCGAAGACGGCCGGTCTGGGAGGCCGGCGGATCCGGGCACGGGTGCGGTTCCCAAGAGACGGGCACCAAAAGACGCCGCCAGTTGGTTCAAGGGCCGAACCTGATTCGGCGGCCCGAATGGACTACCTCGGGAGCTGGTTGGCGGCTCCTCTGGCGTCTGGCGATCCCGGACCAACCATCGCCATCCACCCCCGGGCCATTGCCGCGATCAGGTGACCGGGATCAGAGTCGCGACATCGGGTGCGTCCTTGGCCAGGCCGCGGTCAAAGGTGGCGAGCCTGGCCTGGTGCCGCCGGGCCAGGGCGGCCAAGTAGAAGTCCGTGACCTGGCCGTGGCCAAGGACCCGGCTCAGGTCGATCGCGTCGTACCCGACATCATCGGGCCAGAAGGTGTGACGGGCATGTCCGGTCAGCACCCCGAGGACCCCCGTGGACGTCGTGCCGTCTAGCCCTTGGCGCATGAGCAGGCGGATCAGGGCGCCCTGGGTGATGGGACAGGTCGCGAACGGCTCTTCCGTAGCGCTCCACCACCGCGCCGCGGCGGGGTGATGGACATGGTCAACGACTACCAGCGCAACCAGGACGTTGCCGTCGAGGAGGTGAGTCACTCCTCGTCGGTAGCGGCCCGTACCATCTCGGTGGTCACTGGATGGCCGAGATGGACCGCAGGCAGCCCGGTCGCGGGGTCTTGGGCGACCTGCTCGCCGTCAACCTCGGGGCCGAGTGCCTTGCGCAGCAGCTCGCTCACGATCTGACTCAGACTCTGATCGCGGTCGCGCGCCATGGATGTGGCAACGCGGTGAAGGTCCTCGGGAAGGTTCAGGGTGGTCCGCATCAGCGCATCATACATCTTGATGCCAACTCAAAATGGAGGCGCGCGAGGGCTGGTGGCGCAGGTTGGTCATCCTCACTGGTTGGGGGGCGTACCGCCGCTGGGCGAGAGTGAAGGGAATGCGTCAGCCGGTTGCGGACCGCCGTGGGAAGGCAGTGAAGGGGTGGGCATATCCGCTGCGGACAGTGCCCGAGCGTGCGCGCGCCGCTCACCTGATCCAGCAACTTGGAGCCCATCCCCTGCGGCTTCAGTTCATCAGGATGTGGAGACCCGAGAATGAGTACTGGGGCGAGTCTGGCGACGAGCTGGAGGCGGACTTCGAGGAGATCATCGAGGCCGGAGCACGGCCGGAGTGCGAGATGGAGCAGGTACTTCCGGGATCCGACCCCAGAGATCCCGAAGACGGGATCATCCTCAGTGTCAAGCTGGCCAGAGCCGGCCACCGCCGTGAGGCCCGTGACGTGCTCCGAGAGAGGCTGGCCCAGGACCGGCGCTGCATCGACGCCCACGTCCACCTCGGGAACCTGGTATTCGACCACAACCCGGCCGGCGCGCTGGTCCACTACCAGACGGGCACGGCGATCGGTGAGCTCGCCCTGCCGGGGCGATACCCCGGCCTGCTTCCCTGGGGTCTGGTCGACAACCGGCCGTTCCTGCGATCCCTCCACGGAATGGGCCTGTGCCTCTGGCGCCTTGGGCGGACGCAGGAGGCGGAATCGGTTTTCAACACCATGCTGTGGATGAATCCGGCGGACGCGCAGGGAGCCCGATTCAATCTGGGCCAGGTGCGGGCCGGAAGTGCCTGGGAGGGCTATCGCTGATCGCGGTGGTCGCGCGGGCCGGCCGATCAGCTTGCGGTGACGGCCTTCGGCCCGGATCCGCAACCGGTCGTGGCTCGCTTGTCGCTGCCCATGGCTGGCCTCAATCTGGCCGGCGTTGAGGTGTTGCGGGGGCCGACCCCAAGCTCGTTGCCGAGGACCGGCCTGAGGCGAGCTGACAAACTGGTCCAGGGAGCGCTCAATGTGTGCTACGTATCTGCTACGCTTCTGGGGTGGGACAGGTGGCCTCTCGGGAGTTGCGCAACGACACAGCCGGGCTCCTGCGGCGCGTCGAAGAGGGGGAGGAGGTCATCATCACGGTTCGGGGACGAGCGGTGGCAGAGCTGGTGCCATTGCGGCGGCGTCAGCAGCGCTGGTTCCCGCGCGCTGAGCTGATTCGGCGGTTGCCCAGCAGTCAAGCGGATCCTGGCCTCCGAGCGGACCTGGCCCAGCTGGCGGGCGGGACCACTGACGACCTGGGGCCGATCAGGTGACCAGGCCGGCTCAGGGGATCCTGGACACCGGCGTTTTCATCGCCAACGAGTCAGGTCGGGCCCTGGATGTTGAGCGGTTGCCCGACGAGTCGGCGATCTCGGTTGTGACGCTGGCAGAGCTGGAGGCAGGGGTGCTGGCAGCGGTCGATTTGAAGACCCGTGCCCTACGAATGGCGACCCTTGACTTGGCCCGAGACATGGAAGTCCTGCCCGCGGAGGAGCGCGTGGCGCTGGCGTGGGCCCGGCTGCGGGTCCACCTTGCCGATCTTGGTCGCCGGGTCAATGTGAACGACCTTTGGATCGCGGCCACGGCTGTCGCGCACGGACTCCCCCTGGTTACCCAGGACCTGGACTTCGACCTGCTGGAGGGGATGCTGGGACTGGAGATAGTCCGAGTGTGACCGAAGGAGGGGCGTCCTTTGTCGATGCCCCGGAGGAGCCCGTTCCGGACCGTAGGCGGGTACCGGACCGGTTGTCCTTCGACCGACCCGTCGAGGGTCGGGATGGGACGGGCGGACGGATGAGGAAAAGTCTCGCGGGCAAGGGCATACGAGTAGGAGTCGGTGACCTGGGCGTGGCCGAGCACCCGGCTTGGGTCGATCGAGTCGTGGCCGATGTCGTCGGGCCAGACGGCGTGGCACCCATGGCCGGTCAGGAGGCCAAGGACTCGCCAGGCCGTGCTGCCGTCTAGTCCTGCACGCAGCAGGAGGCGTATCCGGGCACCCCGGGCGATGGGACACGCTGCCAACAATTCTTCCGCCGCGCTCCACGACCCGGCCGCGGCTCGGTGATGGACGTGGTCAAGG
>JAKAVU010000082.1 GCA_021817185.1 bacterium | reverse complement strand
TACGCGATGCGCTCCATCCAGGTAACGCCCCGCAGAGGAGCTGCCGGACCAGATCTGTCCTCCGTGCGGGCTCGTCCAGCCATCTGTAGGTAGTCCCCTCTGGGGCAGGTGTCGGCTGGGGCCGCTGCGTGGCCAACGCTTCGGGTGAGGTTCATGGCCACGTCACCTGCCCTCGGTCAGCACGTTGCGGACGTAGAGAGTGGTAGCCACCAGCTTGTGCTCATAGCGGAACAGCGGCTTGGGGGGCGGCCCGGCGATGCTGGTGCCGTCCATGCTGTACTCGCCCCCGTGGCAAGGGCAGAAGAACACATTCAGGTTGATGTCCCAATGCACGTCGCACTGCATGTGTGTGCAGACGTTGGACAGGGTGATCAGCTGGACCTGATTGTCAAGGTTCAGCTTGACCACGTAGACCGTGCGGGGCACGGGCGGCACCTGCCAGGCGTCGCCACCTTGGTCCAGCATCACGACGTAGGCGGTGGGAACGCCGATCGGTACGTGTCGGATATCCGCGACCAGCACCCATGGCTGCTTCCTCTGGTAGAAGAGGGGGCTCAAGACCGATCCGACGATCGGGGCGGCGATGAGCAGCCCGGTGCCCGCACCCGCCAAGTTGATGCCGAGGATCATGAACTTTCGGCGCGACATGCGCCTCTGGGAAATGGTCGGCCCCCGCTCAGCCATCCCAGACCACCACACTTTCGACCCAGATCATGCCGTGTGACCGCTGACCCCGGTGGGGGAGGCTCCGGTCAGCAGAATCGGCTTGGTCACAGCCCGCTCGGAAAGCGGATCAACTCCGGCGCTATGAGGGGGGTGCCGATGTCGAGCTGGATCTGGATGTGGTTGCCGATCGGGATGTTGCGCGGGTTGCCGACGTAGCCCTTGCCGTCGTAGAAGGACGTGACCCTGCCAGTGGCTGGCCCCACCTGGGTGGGGCTGAGCGGTTGGCCCCAGATGTCGAAGAAGTCACCGAGTGTGTAGGTCTGCTGAACCGGTGACTCGATGTGGATGATCCCGTCGGGCGCGTGGGTGTGCAGCCAGTAGAAGCAGGTGCCTCCGGTGACGAACGGCCCCTCTGAAGTCTGCTGCACCTGGCGAGGCGGGACGATCCCGATCCCGTCGGGGATCTGCTGGGCGGCGCCATCCACGAAAATCGTGAGGTGGGTATGCACGTGGAAGAGTGGCTGCTCCGAGGTGTTGCACTGGATTCCGTCAACGGTCTGGCCCGTCGCATCATTGCCCGTGCTGGCAAGTGCGGCTGCGGGTGGAATCGGGACCCCCTCCGGCCCCAGCGACCCGGGGGACCCAGGCGGAACCAGGTGGCCGAGGGACGCCAGAGAGGCGAGCTTGGGCCGAGGAGGGCTGGCGCTTGGTCCGGGGAGGCCGACGCGGATCGCGACGATAAACGCAGCCGCTGCGACCACCGACCCGCACACCCACCACAGCCGTTGACGGCGGCGTCGAGCGTCAATCGTATTGCCTGCGTACGCCTTCCGGCGCCCCGCTCTGGTTCCAGGCGCCCACTGGGTGGGATCTCTGCGGAGCTGCTTGGCACGGCGGACGCGACCCATGGAGTTACTATACCAAGCTAGTAGTAGGCGAGATGCTCAGAGCAGAGGGGTAACGTGCCGGCCAGACCGCGTGCCCCGGTCTTGGGGAGGCTGCCGGCCACCGAAGTCACCCATGGCGTTGGCGAAGAAGGCCTGCGGAGCGGAGGGTTGGCGAGCAACTGGCCACCCGCTGGGAACCGGCTCTTCGATGGCGGAGAGGCCTCCGGGATCGCTCTGGCACCCCCCGCAGCGGGCACGTCGGCGCCAGCCGCCCCGCCTGGATCCGCTTCTCCACCGCCACCGGGGCTATACCCCCATGGACTCGAACTGCTGATTGAAGAGAGGCGCCGCCTGTTTGGTGGTCGAGCTCCACGGACGCTCCGGCGGCCTCGATCGGGGCCGGTCGAAGCCTGGATTCTGTGCTCAAGGGGATCCGCACTCCAATTGCTGACCAGTGGATGCTCTCGCCACTCGATCCGAGGCCAGACGTCGACCGATGGTGGCTGGCTCTGCTGGTCCTGCGGGTGCTGGGAGCCGTCGTGGGCGCACATGTGGGTGATCGCTGTCGAATCCTGGCTGGCCTGACCGCAGAGTATCGTCGGCGCCACGATCAGCTGTGCTGGGGACACTCGTGGTCGGCGTGGGTGGCGGGTTCGAGCTGGAAAGTGGAGTGCTCTACGTCGAAGTGACCTGCGAGGCAGGCCTGGAGACGGTCGATGACTCGCTCGGCGTTGCCGTCGGTGAGGCAGGCGTCGACGACGACTATGTGCGCGGACAGGACCGGCAGGTCCGAGGTGAGGGTCCAGGCATGCACCTCGTGCATGGCGAGGACCTCCGGCAGCTCGGTGAGGTGGCGGCGAACCTCGCCGAGGTCAATCGACTCTGGAGTGCCTTGGAGCAGGACCCGACCTGAGGCAGAGAGCAGCCCCCAGGCGGCGCGCAGCATGAGCCCGACCACGATCAACGATGCGAGCGGGTCGGCGCGGCGGTACCCGAAGCCGATGATGACGGCGCCGGCGATCAGAGTGGCGATGAAAGCGTATAGGTCAGTGAGGACGTGGGCGAAGACGCCCTGGATGTTCATTGACGACCGGTTCGCCTTGGCCAGGATCCAGGTGGCTGCCAGGTTGACTGCTACGCCCATTCCGGCGACGACGACCAGTGCGAGTCCGTCCACCGGGGAAGGGGTGGCGAGCCGGCTGATGGCGTTGGAGCCAACCAGCGCGGCGACGACAAGCAGGGTGACGCCGTTGATGGCGGCGGAGAGGATCTCGGCGCGCTTCAGACCGAAGGTGAACCGGTCCGTGGGCGGCCTGGCGGCCAGGTGGACGGCCCACACCGCTCCAGAGAGCGTGCCAACGTCCGTGAGCATGTGCCCAGCGTCGGCGAGCAGGGCCAGGGATCCCGATAGGGCTGCCGCCACCACTTCGAAGGCCATGAAGCCGACGATCAGGCCGAGCGCTCCGAGTAGGTAGCGTCGATCGGCGGCGGCCAAGGCGCCGTGGGTGTGGTCGTGGTCGGAACTTGAGCGACGCTTCCCGTGCCCGTCGGCGTCCGCCCTCGGACTCCGGCGCCTCAGCCTTCGCACGGCTCTCCCTCCCAGGCTTCGCGGGCCTCCTTTAGCGCATAGCCAGCGATGACGAACCCGGCGACCGGGTCCACCCAGGCTGCCCCGGTGGCGGCGTAAACGGCAAGGGCCACCAGGGTGGTGCCTGCGAGCGAGGCGCACAGTGCCGACTCGGCGGACTCGCGGACGAGCAGCTGGTTGCCCAGCGCCCGCCCGGTGCGCCGCTTGGCTATGGCGAGGCTTGGCATCACGATCAGGGCGATGGCGGTGACGCCGATCCCGACCGGGGAGGCGTGCGGCCGACTGCCGGCCAGCAGAGTGCCGATGCCGTCGGCGAGCAGGTAGCTGGCGAGGGCGACGAAGGTGATGGCTATTGCCCGCAGCGCCCTGCGTTCCCGGGTCTTATTGAACTCCTGCCCCGAAAGGGCCGACCGAAGGCGGATCAGCACCAGTCCGGCGGCGGCAATCTCGATGGCTGAGTCTAAGCCGAAGCCAGTGAGCGCCACCGAGCCAGCGGTCAACCCCGCAGTCAAGGCGATGACGGCCTCGACCACGTTCCAGCCGATAGTGGCCGCCTCCAGGCGGACCCCGCGGCACATCAGCTGGCGGTCTGGTGCCTGCGGCCGATCTATGGCCACTGTCACGATCCCGTGGCAACCGGCCGGTCTGCGGCCGGGTTGGTGTGGGCCTGGTGGGTGAGGGCCAAGTCGAGCAGCACTCGCACATGGTCGTCGGCGAGCAGGTAGTAGGCCATCCGGCCCGCCCGACGTACTCTGACCACCCGCGCCGTGCGCAACAGGCGCAAGGCGTGGCTGACCGCCGACTCGGCCTGCCCGCAGGCCGCAGCCAGGTCGCAGACGCATGTCTCCCCGCTACGGAGTGCGGCTAGCAGGCGCGGCCGACCGATGTCGGCGAGCAGTTCGAACGTCCGTGCCAGCTCGGCGATGTCTGCGTCGAGAGGCAGCTCGGCGCGCACGACCGCCACCCGGTCAGGGTCGACGATGCGCACGGCGTAGGCGTCTACCGAAGGGATCTCATCTGCTCCTCTGAGCGTATCGGCATATGGGCAGATTAGCAACGCAATGGGCACAGCAGGGAGGCGTCCCCCTTAGGACGCAGGGTGAGTGGCGATGCCGTGGGGCTGGCGGGCAACGGCAGGTGACGGGCCTGCCCAAAGACGGGATCTGGCCCAAGACAGGCCGGTCGCGGCGCGGACTGGTCTCCGGTCTACTTCAATATCAGGCGCTGCCACATGGTCGACGCCAGTGGGGCCGGCGGTGGTGGCTCAGAGGGCACGCATCATGTGGGAATACCACGGACATCCGGCTGCTATGAGGCGCCGCTGGAACTGGTCGGCCAATCTTCTGCCCGAGAGGCCGCTGGCACCAGGCATGCGAAGACGAAGTCCTCAGGGGCCAGACCGGCCACCTGTGAGACGGCCTCGGAGACCAAGTCGGCAAGTGGGGCAGGACAGCAACCGTAGTCCAGCAGGACCGTCCCCTCTTGGCATGGGTCACCCGGGCCGAGAGTGAGGTCGGGTGATAGGCGCGGACGCCCGGACTTGGAGCCGGGACAGTTCCGCAGCCCTGTGGGGGTTGAGAAGGCCATCTACAGGGCAGGGATCGCCTGCCCCTCAGGGGCCGTGCCACGACCGGCCGAGTCGATCTGGCTCCAGGTCACGACCTGGGCATACCACACCCGCGGGCGAGCATCCTCGGACCTCACAACAGCGCCGAGCCAGGCGTGGCGATTTACCATCGCCCTCAGGTCAAGTTGAGACCACAACCTGGTGCCGAGGGGGCGGGATCGAACCGTCGACACCGGGTTGGCAGCACCGTGACACGGGTCACTGGCTGTGATCCCGTAGCGCCTGGAGGCGGCGACGGTACTCTTCCTCATCGATCTCCCCGGTGGCGAAGCGTCGGCGAAGGATCCGTTCGGGGTCGATGCCGTCGGACCCAGCGTCGGAGCCAGCGCCAGCAGTCCAGCGCGTGAGCATCACGATCCCCCAGATGACGAACCCCCAGAAGGCGACCATGCTTACGACCATCAGAAGCCACCCCCACCAGGCGACTCCAGTACCCCAGTACCAAATCATCTCACTCGACCTCCTCCGACCCGCTTGTAAGTGAGCCGCTCCCTTCAAACGGCGGCGTCGCCATCATCCGCGTGATGCGAACCCCGCATCGGGGAATCGTAACTTCCCCTTTAGCCTACCCACATTCCCGCAGCCAGAATCGCACCAACCAAGCTTCCTCCGGGATGGACTAAGGGCCAATCAGCAGGCAGGCGTCAGGAGGCCTCTCGAGCATCGACGCCGCGCCGGGACGATGCGGTCGGTTCCTGGCCGGCCAGGAGGTCCAGGGAGGTGGTGATGGGCAAGGCCAGCGTGCTGGTAGTGGACGACGAGCACAAGATCAGCGACGTGGCCCGCACCTACCTCGAGCGCGACGGTTCGGCCGTGTGCGTGGCCATGACCGGCCAGGAGGCGCTGAAGGCAGCCCAGCGGCTGGGATGGGGTGCTGGACCTCATGATGCCCGACCACGCCGGTGAGGAGGTGGTGGGCTCGATGCGAGAGGTCTCCGATGTGCCCATCATGATGCTTGGGGCCAAGGCCTCTGCGGACGAGCGGGTGGCACGGCTGCGCCCGAGGGGCCGACGACTTGTTGTCCAACGCCATCAAGTTCGTTCCACTCCGAGGAAACACCCATGTCGGCCTCACCGGCGACGGTACGAGGGCCGGCTTGGAAGTGGCCGAGGCCGGTCGGGGCAGGGGGTCGGGGATCGGCTCGGCCGTGGTGGCGAGCCGGCCGCGCCAGGGAGCGACCTTCACTGTCCGCCTTCCGCAAACGGCGCCGGGCATGCGCCGGATCTTCACCGAATCTTCACCGCCTCCCTGTACGGTCAGCTACGTCGGCGAACACGGAGAGGCCGTACGAGATCGACCAAACTCACATGGAGGATTCTGATGGAACGCAATGGGATTTCTGTCGACCAACTCATGGCAACCATTGAGGCTGTAAAAGCGCAGCCGGAATTGGCGCGCTTTCAGTTTCGGTCAAAGACGACGTGGGAAGGCGGCGGGCATTCCGAAGCCCGGATTCAGTCGTTTTACGGCACCGGGCACGAAGATTCGTCACGGGATGAACCGTTTGTCATTGTGTCGGATGAACCGCCGATTCTCCTCGGGACCAATCATGGACCTAATGCCGTGGAATTGGTGTTAGCAGCCTTAGCGTCGTGTCTGACCGTGAGTATTGTGTATTGTGCTGCGGCCAGTAATATTACGGTGCAGAAGTTGACCCTGGCCCTTGAGGGCGACCTCGACCTGCACGCCTTTTTGGGTCTATCCGAGACTATACGCCCCGGATATGAAGGGATACAGGTCCGATACCATGTCGTGTCGGATGCGTCGGCAGAGCAACTCGCCGAACTCATGGCTCATGCGCAAGAAATATCGCCAGTGTTAGACATTGTGCGCAACCCGGTTCCCGTGACCTTTGTCGCGGAATAATTCCCGTTGGAGCCAGGCAATCTTCTCACTTCCTCCCTGCTAACCCATTGGCCGAACTCTTTGGCTACATCTGTGCTGGTGCGTTTCTAGTCCAGAACAATGGCAGCTGCAGCGCGTCTGAACTCGGGTCGATGTCGGCCCCATTGGTCACGCTCGGCCGGCTGCATAGAAGGATCGAGGCAAGGGTGGCGAGTGGGCCGGGCCAAGGCGCAACTTGGCACGACCTTCACCATCCGCGAAAAGCGCCGGGAGCACGCCGGATGTTCTCCGGATCTTCACCGTCGCCCCGTAGGGTTGGCCTCGTCGGATAAACCTCACAGGAAGGACGAGACTCATGAAACCTGAACACACGACCCGCTGGGTGATCGCAGGGGCTGCCATCGGGCTGTCCGCTGCTCTCTTCGCGGGGGTTGCCTTCGCTGCGACACCAGGCCAGATCGGACACGTCGGCGGGTACCCGGCGATCGCGATGGTGGCCACCGCGGTGCCGGCTGGTGTCCCCGTGACGAGAGCCGCCACCAGGGGCAGCACGACCAGCCCCGACTCGAATGGCGCATTGAGCGTCCAGGCGCCCACCGGAACCGACCCCATGGTGTCGGCGATGTTGGCCAGTCTGTCGCCGAAGGCCCGGGCTGAGTTCGAGGCCATCTGGCCGCAGATGCTTCAGCTCATGGACAGTTCGAACATGATGAACGGCACCGGGCAGGCGGGCTCGATGATGGGCACCGGGCTCACCTCAAGCGGCCAGTCCTCGACCTCTTAAGCGAGAATGCGGCCGCGATCCCCCCGTCCGTGGGGGCGGGGGGATCACCAGTACAAGGCCACCGCACCGACACAGCATGGACAGGAAGGAGTCTAAGCACATGGTTGAGTTGACCAACACGGACATGACTACCACGAACGCGACTATGTCTGCCGTAGACCTGAGGAGGATCGAGGTCCCCGGCGCGGTCGAGATCTACCAGCTCTCCACCCCCGGCCTGGGCGACCACAGCTACCTGGTTCGCTCCGGCCTTGAGGTGGCCGTGATCGACCCACAGCGGGACCTCGACCGCTACCGGGCAGCCGTGGCCGAGCTGGGCGGGAAGCTGGCCGTGGTGGCTGAGACCCATGTCCACAACGACTACGTGAGCGGTGGCCGGGCCCTGGCATCTGAGTACGGGGCCATCCATGTGCTGCCAGCCCAGGCCGGGTACGCCTTCGGTCACCACCCGGTGGCCGACGGGGAAGAGGTGCCCTTCGGAACGGCACGCCTGCGGGCCATGCACACCCCTGGCCATACTCCCCATCACACTGCCTTCATGGTCCTGGAAGGCGACGAGGTGCTGGCAGTACTCTCGGGGGGCTGCGTGCTGGTCGGGGCCTGCGGGCGCACCGACCTCGTCGCTCCCGGGTTGACCGAGGAGCTGACCCGGGCCCAGTACCGTTCGGCCCACCGGCTCGGCGAGGAGGGCTGGTGGAGCAAAGTGCTCCATGGGTGAGAAGGGCGATAGCTGTACTGGAGTGGTCCGAGCACTGGTGAGGTTGGCTGCCGGGAGAGGGATGATAACGTCGGGCGGTCCAGGGAGGAGGCGACGTCTATAGAATCCTCAGCGGGGCACGATCAAGGCCCAATCGAGATCACGGGAGACTCCCCAATGAATCGCCGAGAACTGGCCAAGACCCTACAGGCGAAGCTGGTGTATGACGGAGACTCGAGCGATCCCGTCTTCTCTAGCTTCAGCTTCGCCGACGAAACGCTCCAACTGATCTTCAGACTGCTCGGCCAGAAGCTGGAAGCCGGGGAGGATGTGGCCATCGCTGGGTTCGGCCAATGGAAGGTCCGCGAGAGCCCAGGCGGGATACGGCGCAACCCCAGGACTGGGGCTGCGATCAAGGTAGCCCCGTCAAAGAAGGTCCGCTTCTACCCGGCCAGTGCCCTCAAGGTGGCCGTCGCCTCCAAGCCCGTCCGCCGGCGCGCGACTCGTCACCCCGCCTGAGCGGGTAGCCTCGAACAACCTGTGGCAAGGGGGGGACCGGTGCACTTCGATAGCTTCTCCTTCGGCTCCATCATGATCGACGGCGTGGTCTACGGGCACGACCTGGTCATCGACCGGGGCGAGATTCGAAAGCGAAAGAAGAAGGCCTCCAAGCAGTACCGGGCCATCTACGGCCATACCCCTCTCTCGATCAAGGAAGAGATCCCGTGGCACTGTCGCCGGCTGGTGGTGGGTACCGGAGCCGAGGGCGCGTTGCCGGTGATGGATGATGTTCTGGAGGAGGCCAAGCGCCGCAAAGTGGAGCTGCTGAGTGTGCCGACCGAAGAGGCGATCGCCATCCTGAATGACAGCGGCAAGGCCACCAACGCCATCCTGCACGTGACCTGCTGAGTAGTCAGCAGTTCAGATTCGAGCGGTTGAAGTCAGAATCCGGTCGCGTCCCAGAGCGATTCAGGGTAAACGGTTTAGGCTGCTGCGGGCCCAGGACTCGAACCGGTGAAGAAGTCGCCGGCTGGTCCCTTGGTCGAAGGACTCGCCCTCGCGGGGCAATGAGCGTGCTTGGGCAAGACTTGGCCGATCGGGCTGTCATCGGAGTGCAGCTGGTCCTGAGAGTCCACCATCTGCTGGGAACACGGCTGGACGCCTTCCTTGTCTGGGTAGGCGGCTGCGGGGCTCTGCATCTGGCAAAGCTGCGTAGCCGAGGTATCGGAATCTGGGGCGTGGGGCTTCTCGGACACTGGCTACGCCATCTCCTGCGAGGGGCTGACACCTAGTGGCGGCGTGTTGGGTCGCCCGGTCAGCCCGCGTCGCCGCGGCCCACGATCAGCCAGGTGAGGACGGCGCCAGCAAGGAATGCTCCGGCAGCCAGGGCCATATCGAGATGCAGTCCAGCCACGAAACCCCCTCGGTGAGCCACCAAGGTGCCGAGGAGGGCGACACCGACCACGCCTCCAAGCTGGCGCGCAGAGTTGACGGTGCCCGAGGCGAGCCCAGCTCGTTCTGATGGTGCCGCTTCCATGACGGCGGCGGTAGCCGCTGGCATTACCAGGGACATGCCCAACCCCGTCGCCATGAAGGGCACGACCAGTAGCCCATAGGGAGTCCGCGCATTGACTGCTACCAAGCTGAGGAGGCCCACCCCACCGAGGAGGAGCCCGCTCAGCATGGGCAGGCGCGGTCCGGTAAGGGCCATGACCCGCCCTGAGACGATCGAGCCCACGACAGCCATGGCAGCCTCTGGGGCGAGCGCTATGCCCGCGAGAAGTGGCGAGAACCTCAAGACCTGCTGGAGGTAGAGGCTCATCACAAACAGCTCACCGTAGAAGCCCAGGTTGATCGCCAGCCCGACGGCGGTGGCTCCAGAGAACGTGGCCGATGAGAAGAGCGACAGGGGCAGCATCGGGCGGCTGACCCAGTGCTCGATGGCGACGAAAGCCGCACTGAAAGCGACGAATGTGGCGAGTCCAGCTACCACGATCGGCGAGGCCCAGCCGACTCGTCCGGC
>JAKAVU010000081.1 GCA_021817185.1 bacterium | reverse complement strand
GGAGCTCATATGTCCTCGAAGCACCAGGGAGCCGGCTCCCAGCCCATGATCGCATCGAGGCGTCGGGTCATCGCCTCCGAGGTGGTGGTGGCCCGGCCTGCCGCCACCAGCTGGGAGAGGCATGGCATGCCGAGACACAGTGAGCCCAGCCCCGCCCACTCCAGGCGGACATCCGCGGGCTCGTCGGTGGGTCGACAGCGGCCCACTCCACCCTCGACCTCGAGCCGGAACCGCGCCCGTTCCTGATCGGGAGAGCCACCGAGCTCCAGGGTCACGGCTCCATCCTGCCGATATCGGCGCATCCTAAGCAGCCCGGGCACGTCCACGACCCGCGCCCACAGGGTGGTCATCAGGGTTCCGACCACTGCCTGAGGGTCGGCCAGCAGCCACCAGATGGGGTCGTCCACCGGCCTGGCGCCCCGTCCGGTGGCCTGAATCCGCCGCACCAAGTCCACCTCGGTGCAGTACCGCCAGAGTTCCGCGGTGGCCGTCGGATCCGCCGCCACCATCTCGACCACCACCAGGGTGTTCTCCGGGCCCCTGGGGGTCCATTCCGACTTGATTCGGTAGACGAGATAGCCATCAGGGCCGGAGTCCGTCTCATGCACCACCGCGAAGAGGTGGGCCTCCCCGGGGGGCAGGTGGGGATCCTCCTCCGAGAGGGCGTAGCGCCAGCCAACCGCATCCCGCGCGACCATGGCCGGCCTCTGGCTCACGACTCGGGCGTGCACCGGAGGAAAGATCTGCCGCGCCTCCTCCAGGGAAACCAGTCGCAGGCGGCCGGTACTGGGGTGGGGGAGCAGGGCCGCCTTGGGGTGCTGCAGCTCGATGCCCACGGACCGCGCCGCTGGGCCGAACCCAAACCTGGAGTAGATTCCCCCCTCGCTCGCCCAGAGGACCGCGAGCGGCAGTTGTCGCGAGCGCGCCTCTTCCAGCAGGCGCGTCATCATCCCCCGCATGATGCCGCGCCGGCGGTGCGTGGGTAAGACGCCGACCGCGGTCACTCCGGCTGCGGGCACGGCCCCGCCCGGTACCGACACCGTGATCGGCATCATCATCGAGCTGCCCACCAGGACCCCGGCATCGAAGGCCGCCATGGTTGCCGAGCCCTCGAAATGACTATCGAACCAGCCCTCATGCCAGCTGTCGAGGGCTTCGCCAAAGGCGGTAAAGTTGACTGTGGCAAACTGCCGCAGCTCCTCTCTGCCGATGGGCCGGAACTCCAGAGTCACGGATAAGAGGATATGCAGTCCGGTCACGCGAGCGAGCGCATGGCGGAGCGCGTTGCGGTCCAGAACAGGACCAGTCCCACCGCCACGGCTCCCCCCGCGATCGCCGAGAACAGGGGAACGATCCTGCTCAGCCCCGCGTACAGGAGGGTTCCCAGCGGGCCGCCGCCGGCGTAGGCGAGGCTGTAGAGCGACATGACCCGAGCGCGCATCTCCGCCGGCGCGGCCGCCTGGAGACTGGTCAGCATCGCGGTGTTGGCAGCCATGAAGCCGAGGCTGATCCCCGCCAGACAGGGGATTGCCAGCACCAGGGTGGGGGCTCTGGTGAGCCCGAAGAGGGCGCTCGCGTACAGAGGAGCTGCGGCCAGCAGCAGCCACCACCGGCGAAGCCGGCGGCTGAACAGGCTCAGCACAACTCCGCCGCCCAGCGCTCCGATTCCGCCGACGCTGTACATGAGTCCCAGCACCTGGCCGCCTCCGTGCAGTTGATCGCGGGCGAACACAGGCAGGTACGGCATGTAGCCGATTCCCAAGGCGCCCAGGGTCAAGCTGCCCAGAAGGACGGACCTAACCAAGGGATCCGATCGACTCCATCTCAGGCCCTCGAGCACTCGGCCCAGCGCGCCCATCTCGGAGGAGTTGGCCCGGGCACTCGGCCAGTGGCCGTGACTGAGGACCGCCAGCAGGGGGACGACGCTCGCGGCCATGGCCAGAAAGCAGCTGGCCGCGCCCAGGGTGCCCAGCAGCAGCCCGGCCACCGCCGGGCCCACGATCCTGGCGGCGCTGCCCACGCTGCTGGTCAGGGTGGCCGCGCCCACCAGCTGGTTGCGAGGGACCAGGTCGGCAATCAGGGCTTGGCGGCTCGGCGCGTTGAACGAGTCGGCGGCCCCGAAGCAGACGGCGGCTCCGACCAGCACCGGCAGCGATGCTCGGCCGAGGCCGGCCGCAAGCGCCAACCCCAGCGAGGTCAGGCCCAAGGCCGACGTGGCGACCACCAGGACCAGCCGGCGCGGCCAGCGATCGCCTACTGCTCCGGCGGGAACCGAGAGCAAAACTGCGGGAATCCCATCGGCCGCCCCCACCAGGCCCACCGCCGCCACCGAGCCCGTCACCTGCAGGGTCAGGTAGCCCAAGGCGACCAGCTGCATCCAGGTTCCCAAGGAAAGTGGCCCCAAACCCAGAAGGTAGCGTCGGAACAAGGGCAGGCTCAGCGCCTCTGGCAGGTGTCTGAGGGCGGCGCCCTCCCGGGGGCTGGGAGGTTGGGGCGCGGCGGGCGCCTCGGTCAGGAGCCGGGGCTCAGAACCCGCCAGCTCGCGGCTGGTTTCTCGGGGTCTCCCCGGGTCCTCTGGCATACTCGCCTCCTAACTTCTGCCGAACTCCACCAGGAGAGGTCCGATGTCACCCGATCTGTTCCGAGGCTCCCGGGTCAGGCTCTGTGCGCCGCGAGCGGAGGATGCGGAGACCTTGTCGCGATGGAGCGAGGATGCCCAGTACCGCCGCCTCGCCGACACCGACGCGCCTCGCCCGCTGGCTCCCGACCACTTCCGTGATCGTGACGAGGCGCATGGTGAGGATCCCAACAACTTTGAGTTTCGCATCCGCGCCCTCGATGACGACCGCCTGCTCGGATTCGTGGCCGTGGTTGGCATCGAGTGGCCCAACCGGCACGGCTGGGTCGCCATCGGTCTGGGCGACCCGGCGGAGCGCGGCCGCGGCTTCGGCACCGAGGCCATGGGACTGGTGCTGCGGTACGCCTTCCACGAGCTGGGCCTGCACCGCGTGAGTCTGGACGTGATCGCCGACAACCAGCCCGCCATCGCCCTCTATCGCAGCCTGGGGTTCATCGAGGAGGGACGACTCCGCGAACGGGTCCTGCGCGACGGGCAGCGCACGGACCTGCTCTACATGGGACTTCTGGCCAGGGACTGGGAGCTGAGCCGCCAGGCCGCGGCTGGGGAAACGTGAGGGTGGCCGCCCAGTCCCCGCAGCCGCCTCCTCCCATGCAGTTCGGCTTCCAGTTCGGACGGCGGTCGACGGCGTCGATGAGGGCGTCGGACCAGGATCGGGAGCTCGCCGCGGAGCAGCTGGCCGAACACCACGCTGCGGGTCGCCTGACCGTGGACGAGTTGCGCGAGCGGACCGACTCGGTGTACGAGGCCGTGACCATGGGCGAGCTCCGGGCGGTGCTGGCCGATCTACCCGCCCGAACCAGTGGCCCCGAGAATCCCTGGGAGGTCTTGCTTTCGGGGCGGCGCCGCAGCCCCCTGCCCGGGTACACCTACGCAGGCTTCTGGCCCCGGGCCGGCGGGCTCTGGGTGGATTGCCTCATCGCCGGGGCGCTGGTCGCCGGTCTGGGGCCCGCCGCCGGCGCGGCGCATCTGGCCCTCCTCACAGCTTTGGTCCCTCCGCTGTACTTCACCGTCTTTTGGGGAACACTGGCGCGGACTCCGGGGATGTGGTTGGTGGGCGTCCGGGTCGTGCGGGCCGAGGATGGCGGCAGGTTGGGCTTCCGGCGCAGCTTCATCCGCGCCTGCGGATACCTATTGGACCTGGCGTCCTGCCTGGTCGGGTTCGGGTGGGCGGCTGTCGACCCCCGCCACCAGGCCTGGCACGACAAGGTCGCGAACAGCCTGGTGGTGAGGCGGGAGCGCTGAAGCCGCAGCGTCCGAGGGATCTGGCCAGTTGAGTCGCAGCCGCCGTCCCACTCTTTGCAGCCCGACCAGAATCGGCAGGCCGAACAGCGTCACCATGAGCGCGTTGCCGACCGCTCGAAATGAGTCGTATCCCAACGAGGTCAACAGGTAGTAACGGGCGAACCTCCCCACCGCTGTCAGCGGCGCCAGCTGGGGGGTCCATCCCAGCTGGCCGGAGCCCGCGTAGAAGGTCCAGTTCCAGATGTCCATCACCGCGCCAAAGCCGAAGCCGGTCGCCAACCCCACCACCGCCAGCAACGCGACATCCAGACGGCCGGGTGGCCGGTGCCGCCGCCAGCTCCCGGCCACTCCCGCCAGAGTTCCCACCCATCCCACCGCAAAGAGCTGGTACGGGACCCATGGCCCCAGCCCCCCGGTGACCAGGGCCGAGGTGAGCAGGGAGCCCGCGCCGACCAGAAACCCGAAGCTCGGCCCCAGGGCGTAGCCGCCGCAGAGCACCAGCAGGAAGATGGGGCTGAAGCCCCCGATGCCGGTAACCAGGGCCGCGCGCAGAGCGGCGTCGGTCGCGCTCAAAGCGGCCAGCAGGGCGAACGAGCGAGCGTCCATCCGGCGCGTCCCGATCTCGAAGACCAGCAGCCCCAGGGCGGTGCCGAGCGCGATCACCAGTGCCGGGGTGCTGGTGGGGAGCCCCAGCCCCGAGAACGGCCAGAGGAACAGCCCCATCCCGAGCAGGCTGATCAGGATCAGGATCATGCCGGCACCGGCGCGATGGGGGCCACCCGGCCCGCCTCGGCGACCCAGGTAGAGTCGCCGACTTGCTGCGCGAACTCGCGGTCGCTGGTCGCCACCATCACCGCCGAACCGGACTCCGCGAGCCGGTCGATCGCGGCGACCAGCATCTCGCGGGCCCGCTGATCGGCTCCCCGGGTGGGCTCGTCCAAGAACACCATCTGGGGGCTCCCGATCAGGACCGCGGCGAGTGCCACCCGCTGCCGCTGCCCCGTGCTCAGGTCTCGCGGATCGTGATCAGCCAGGTGGGCTATGCCGAACTGCGCCAGGACCGTCTGCGCGTCAGCCGGCAGCCTCAACCATCTGGCGGTCTGCTCCACCTCTCGGCGAACCGTCGCCTGGTGCAAGAGCGCTCCGGGGTCCTGCGGCAGGTAGGCAGCACGCCCCGGGCGCCGCTCCAACTTCCCCCGGAGGGGGGCGAGCAGCCCCGCCAGGGTGCGCAGCAGAGTGGTCTTGCCGGCCCCGTTGGGACCGGTGATGGCAACAACCTCTCCCTGCCTGCAGCTGAGCTTCAGGTCCTCCAGGATCGGCGACTCGTGGCCCACGGCCATGCCCTCGGCGATCCAGGCGATGTCGCCCGTTGCGCTCGGGCGGGCCGCCCGAGCCGGCCAGCTGGGGTCGAATCGCGCCGGCCCCAAACGGCCACCCACGAGCGAGATCTCCTGGGTCACCGCCCCCGGGAGCCGCTGCGGCCGGTGTTCGGCGGCGACCACGCTCACCCCCTCTGCGATCAGGGAGTCCAGGCAACGCCGGAGTTGCCGGGCTCCGTCAGGGTCGAGCTGCGAGGTGGGCTCGTCCAGCACCAGCAGGTCTGGCGACATGGCCAGCGCCCCTGCCAAGGCGACCCGCTGGCGTTCCCCGCCCGAGATGGCCCCCAGCCGGCGCTGGGCCAGGTGGGAAATGCCCAGCCAGGCCATGGCCGCCTCGGTCCGGCGGCGCACCACCGCCGCCTCAAGCCCGAGGTTGGCGGGCCCGAAGGCAATCTCCTGCTCGACCACCGGCATCACCATCTGCGCCTCCGGCTCCTGGAAGACCACGGCGACCCGCCCGGCCATGCGTCTGGGGGTGATCTGGCGCAGGTCCAGCCCGAGCACCTCGGCCTCCCCGCGCACCTCGCCCCCGTGGAAGTGGGGCACCAAGCCGTCCAGGCAGCGCAGCAGCGTGGACTTGCCGCTTCCCGACGCTCCGGTGAGCAGGACGAATCCCGGCTGCAGCACTGCCTCCAGATCGTTCAGCGCCGGCTGACGCGTGTCCGGATACCAGTAGCTGAAGTGGGTGAAGCGGGCCGTCAGGGCCATCGGATCAAGGCCGGGCCGGCCAGCAGCAGGCAGGCGACGGTGGGCATCCAGCTGACGCCCGGCACCATCAGGGTCGGGTAGGGTTGCCAGCCGTTCACGGACCCGCCGATCAGGGCGATTGCGAACAGGGAGATGCTGGCGGCCGCCACCATCGCGACCCAGAGGCTGGCCCGGGTCCAGGGGGTCGGGAAGGGGACGGTTCTTGGCCCGGCGCCGAAGCCTCTGGACTCCATCGCCTCCGCGAGCAGCACGGAGCCCTCGATCGCGGTGAGCACGGACGGCACCGCCACCGCCCGCCAGGATCGCAGGCCGCGTGGCCTCCACCCTCGCATGGACTGGGCCTCGCGCACCGCGACGAAGCTGGAGTGAAGACGGGGCAGCAGGCTTGTGGTCGCGGCCATGGCGGCGCCCGTGCGATGCAGGCTCCGGGGGAGGGCGTCGATCAGCTGCTGTGGCTCCACCACCAGTCCCAGGGCGGCCGCTCCCAGGAGGCAGGCCCCCAGCCCGAGCGCTATGTCAGCACCGTAGGCCGCCCCCTCAAGGGTGAGCTGGCCGCCAATCGCCGGTAGCCATTGGGGGAGGGTCAGAAGCACGTCCTGGCCGGTGTGACTGAGCAACAGGTTGAAGCCCACGGCCAGCACGCAGACCAGACCCACCCACCTGGCCACCGGCCGAAGGCTTCGCTCGGGCCGGTGATGGCGGGCCACCACCACCACCGCCGCCGCCAGAGTGAGGACCCGGTAGACCGGATCCTCACTCCCAAGCGACAGCAGCAGGACCGCGCCGACCCAGAGCAACAGGGCCCGCGCGTTCACGGCCTTCTCAGTCTCCCTGCGGAGGCTTGGGGGGTGCGGCCGGCGTACCACTGCCGTAGTGCCACCCCAGCGCATCGCCGTTACTCAACTTGATGTCGGAAACGCCGACCTGGGCCACCTTCCACGGCCCCTTGCCAGTCCAAACGAAGAGAGCCCAATAGGGCTTGCCGGACGCGAAGCAGCTGGTGTAGGAACGGGGCTCGTGGTCGATCTGGCAGACCGCGTTGCCAAAGCTGAAGTGCTGTTCCGCGTACTCGATCCCGCTTCGCTTCATGGCCGTCTGAGCTGGAATCTCAGTGCCCTTGAAGCTGACGCAGCTCTCCACCACCTTCTTGGTGGCCAGTTCTACCACTACCTCGACGCGGTTCCCGCTCCCGCACTGGGAGCCCGTCGCCCCGGTCGCCGCCGTGGTCGCGCCGCAGCCAGCCATCAGGGCTGCGGTGAAAATCGGGGCCAGTATCGCGCTGGCCACTCGAGACGACCTCATCGTCTCCACCTCCTGGCGGCCGGCTTGGCCCCGCGCCGAAATTGGGCCCGCCGCCGGAGGCCTTCCTTCCCGTTGCGCGCGGGGGATGCTCTGCACCCGCTCGGGCCGGTCTCCTGGCTCGCGGATCTCGGCCTCCTTGCCGCCTTCCCAGGATCTCTCCCGGTGGCACGCTGGCTGAGGCTCCCCGCTCACAGTTGCGCGACAGCTCCGGACTTGGGCAGATGCCCGCACCGGATTCCCATTCGCCCGAGGGGCTATTCAGTTGTGTAGGGAATCTTAGAGCAACTGGCCCGGGGAGTCCCGGTGGCTGAGCATCGGTCTGTCCTTGCCCGCTGACGGTAGGAGTCCGTGTGGCTGGCGGGCGTCGACGACGCGGCCGGCAAGCCCGCCTCATGGCCAGACCCTCCGAGCGTTGGCCGAACTTCAGGCGGCGCCCAGCCCTCAGGCCGCGCAGCTCTGCGGGCTCCGCAGCCGGGTGCCGACCCGCACGGTGGTGACCGCAGGGCTGGCGCCGGCGGCTCGATGAGGCGGCGGATCCGACCGCTCATGCCTCACCGGGGCTGCTGGTCGGCTGGGAGACGCTTGTCCACGTCCATCCGGTCCCGCTGGACGCCCCGGGGTCTCGGCGATCGATCAGCCGGCGGGTGGCCACCGACGCGGTGCCCGACCTCCTCAGCCAAGATGGGGCCCGTGGGCTTCGGCTCAACCGATGGCCTCGGGCGGCAAGTTGACCGAGTCGGGCAGGTGATGGGCCAGCGCTCTGGCCCACAGGACCAGCCCGAAGGAGACCGCCGCCCACAGGGCCCACATAGCCGGCCGCACGATCGAGCCCACCACCAGCCCGCCCACGGACGGCCCGACGAGCAGGCCCAGCGACCAAGAGAGGTTGAAGGTGGCCATGTAGCGGCCCCTCGCCGCGGGCCTGGCCATGTCGGCGACCAGTGGCCCGATGGTGGCGCTGAGCAGGCACTCACCGACTCCGAAGACCACCGCGAACAGCCCCAACCAAGCCGCCGCTCCCAGACCTCGATGGAGGCTGGCGACCTCCCCGACGAGCCACGTGGCGGTCCAAGCTCCTCCCGCGAGCATCAGCGTGCGCGTCCGAGGTTGCCGTCTGACCAGGTGGGTGATCGGAAGCTGGGCGATCACTATGAAGCCGGTGTTGGCCGCCAGCATCAGCCCGATGGCCGCGGTCGGGACAGCCAGGAAGACGCGCGCGTACAGAGGGACCGCGCTGTCCAGTTGGGAGTACGCCGAGACGACGACCACGCCGTTGAAAGCCACCAAGGCCATGAACTTGAGGTCGCGCAGGACCTCTGCGTAGCCGGCCCGTTCCACCTTGCCCACGGCCGCCCGTCCGGAGGGCACGAGCAGCAGGACCAGGAGCCAGAACGCGATGAATGTAAAGGCGTCGATCAGGTAAATCTCGGTGAACGACCCGGGGCGGCTGGTCGAGATGATCAGGCCGCCGAGGATGGCGCCGAGGCCGATCCCCAGGTTGTTCGCAGCGTACTGAAGCGAGGCCGCGGACGCGCGCTCCTCCCTGGTCGTCACCGCCGCCAAGAGTGCCGCGATGGCTGGGTAGAAGCACCCGGCACCGATCCCGATGAGCAGCATGGACACGGCCGCCTCGGGGACATTGGTCACATAGCCCAGGTAGGCGAACCCGAGGGCCTGCGCTGTCAGGCCGACCAGGATCATGGTCTTCGGGCTGGCCCGATCCACCAGCGTGCCGCCAGCCACTCCCATCAGTAAGGAGCAGAGTGCTGACAGGGATAGGATCCCCCCGACCACCGGGATGGCCAGCCCACGGACCACGTGAAGGTAAATGGACCCGTAGGGCAGCACGAACCCATTGCCCAAGGAGGAGACTGCGCCCCCGGCGACGATGGTCCACACCCGACGCGAAAGAGAGGGGCGCAGGGTCCGCAGGTATCGCCCCGCCGCAGACCCCGGCCGCGACGACTGGTCCTCGGCGCTGGGCTTGGGGGTGGACGTTTAGGAGCCCTCCTGCCCCGGGGTTCCGGGCGGCACCAGGCTAACAGCGAGGGGACGCGGCTGAGCGCGCGACGGCGGGTTGCCGCCCAGATCGTCGACCCCGAGACCACGACCTCGCAAAGATCGCCGCTGATTCCGCTGGGGCCCGGGGCGGTGCGCAACCGCGCACCACCTCCTGACCTGGCTCAGCTGAGCGGGCTGGAAGCCCGGTTGTCCGATAGGCCAGACCGAGACCACTGGGCTCGCCTTGGGAGGGGGTGGCGCTGACGTCCGTCCCGTCAGCCTCGCCGAGGACCACCAGGGCTGCTCACCTGCGGTGTCGCGGATCCAGTCGATCCCCCCGCTATTCGTTGGCTTCCAAGCCCAACCCCGCCGCCGCTGTCGCGTGGACGTGGAGGAGCAGGCGGTGCATCTGCCTGGTGAGCTGCAGCCGCTCCTCCTCCAGACGGCGGTGCCGGCGGTTCTGGTGGATCAGGTGGAGGGTGCCACCGGCGGCGATGCAGGCCCCGATATCGCTGGTCACATTGGTGTAATTGCCGCCAATGAGCTCCGCCTTGGCGCTGACCACGACGCCCAGCAGCGGCAGCACCACCAGATAGATGCCCAGGCCCAGCAGGAAGAAGATGTGCGGCTTGCTGGCGAGGACCCGGGGAACGTAGCCCAGCGCGCGGTCGATCCCCGACCGGGGCGCCGCCAGGTTGGCGAGGGAGTCGAAGTCGCTCTCGGGCGGGTCTGGCTGATCGGGCATGGCGGTCTCCTTGCGAGGCTCGGTCTGGGGCTGCCAGAGCAGCGGCCCAGGGTCAAAGCGTGCCAACTGCCGGCAGCGATCGGGGCCAATGGTACGGAAGAAAGTGGGAACCAGGAACCGGATCGGGAG
>JAKAVU010000080.1 GCA_021817185.1 bacterium | reverse complement strand
ACCCGAGCCTCCGCGGAGGCGTCGTAGTTTCCGACCGCCCCCGCAGCCGACAGCTTGTCCCAGGCAAAGCGCGGCAGGGGGAACACCTGGCTCAGCTCGTTGTAGAGGAATCAGGTGGGGTTGTAGGACGCGTTGAGCTTCATGGTGAGGATGTGAGTGCCCGTGGCCGCATACGAAAACACGTTCTCAGGCAAGCCCCCGGCCACCGCCGCTCCCCAGCCGGGACCGGGCAGGCTCGTGCTCCCGAGCACCGGGGCCTTGGGGTCGGTGGCAGCGCTGAGCAGGTTCATCCACATGACCACGTCGCGGGCGGTGATGGGATGCCGGGTCGACCACCGCCAGTGCTTGAGGGAGATGTCCACCACGGTGTTGCCGTCGGTGAAGATGGGGACATTGGCGATGCTGAGCTGACGGTTCAGCACCGGCTGGCCGTGGTCCCCGAACCAGTAGAGCGGCAGGAAGAACTCATTGGAGAACTGGTAGAGGTTCTGGTTGCCAAAGAAGGCGCCAGGCATCATCGGAAATATGTAGGTGGGCGTGTCGGCGGGCAGCTCCGCGAAGGTGACCGTCCCGCCGCGCACGGTGTGAGCCGGAGCGGTGTTGCCGCAAGCCACGACCAGCAGCGCCACCCCCAGGATTACGGGGGCGAGCCGCCCCGCCGGGCGCAGGCGCGGCCTCCAGCCGAAGGGGACGCCCCGCGTACGCAACATGGGCGGACGCTACCAGAACCTGCCAGAAGCCCACCGTCCCCCAAAAGGATGAGATCCTGCCCGGGGACAGCCTCAGGAGGCCCCCAACACCGCTCGGGCCAGCCGCTCCGGGGAGTCGGTCGTGACGGCATCGGGGAAGTGGCAACAGACCTCGGACACCCCGAGGTCGAGATAGGCCTGGAGCTGCTGTGCGCAGGCGGCCGGCGTCCCTACCAGTCGCCGCGCCCGATAGGCGCGGGCATCCTCGCCGTGGCGGTTGTAATGGTCGGCCATCCGATCGGCCGCCGCCTCGGTGTCCGCCACCAGGCAGTCCAGCACCACGCCCACCCGGATCGAGCTCAGGGGCCGCCCCAGGGCCCGGCAATGCTCGGCCAGCACGTCCAGCTTGCGCGCGACCCGCTGCGGCGGTCCGAAGAGGCTGCAGCCGTTGGCGTGGCGGGCCACCTGCCAGAGGGTGAGCCGCTCACCTCCGCCGGCGATCCAGATCGGGGGCGAGGGCCGCTGGACCGGCTTGGGGTACACCCGCGCGTCTTCGACCACTGTGTAGCGGCCCTCGAAGTGGGTCGACTCGTGCTCCCAGCACGCGCGGAAGAGCTCGACCGCCTCCCCGCAGGCAAGGATCCGCTCCCGAAGCGACCGCAGAGGCAGCCCGAAGGAGAGCACCTCGTCGGGGTCGGATCCCGCACCCAGGGCGACCTCGAGCCGGCCCTCGCTCAGCACGTCCAGGCAGGCCAGCTGATGGGCCAGCTGGGTGGGCTGGTGCAGGGGGAGCGCCAGGCACATCGCCCCGAACCTCACCTTGGTGGTCGCCCAGGCCAGGGTCGCCAGGCTGATCAGGGGGTCCAGCACCGGCGACCGGTCGGCCGCAAAAACACCCTGCAGATGGTCGTACACCCAGACCGCCCCGTAACCACTGCGCTCGGCCCTGAGCGCCACCTCGACCATGGTCTCGAACAGCGGCGCCGCAGGAGCGGCTAGGGGGAGATCGCTCCGCCACCCCTGGGGAACGAAGCACCCCAGCCTGAGTTCGGTCACCGCGCCGCTACCAGCTCCCTCGCCGGGCGGGGGCGGACCCTGCGGGCGGGGCCCCACAGCCCCTCCAGGTCGTAGTAGGCCCGCTCCCCCGGTAAGAAGACGTGGGCGATCACGGAGTCGAAGTCGAGACAGATCCAGGAGGCCTCTTCGAGGCCGGCCCGGGCCAGCGGATGGACCCCGGCTTTGCCCGCATCCTCCACCATCGCCTCCGCCACCGCCCTCACCTGCCGGTCGGTGTCACCCTCGCAGATGACGAAGTAGTCCGCCATGGTGGTCTTGCCCCGGAGATCGACCCTGACCACATTGCGAGCCTTCCTGGAGAGCGCCGCGTCCGCAACCAGGCGGCTCAGCTGAAGGGGCGTCATGCGGGGGCGATTATCCCACGCTCACCGGAGACCAAATCCGGCGCGGCGCCATACAGACCGACGCGGCGGATCTCCCGCCAGACCGGGGGCGCCAGCTGGGCGGAGCAGTCGGCCCCCTGGGCCAGGCGGTCCCGGATGTCGGATGCCTCCAACTCCGGGGCCATGACCCCGATCGCCAGCGCATCGGGGAGCAGATACCCGGCCCTTCTCAGCTCGGCGATCACCGAGGTGGCGCGTTCAGCGGTCCCGGAACGGTCGAAGACGACCAGCCGCGCCAGCTGGGCGATCACCTCCGCGCGCTCCCAATCCGGCAGGGTGGCCGCGGCGTCACTGCCCAACGCGAGCAGGAGGCGCACCCCTTGGACCTCCCGATGGAGCTCCTCCAGGGTGTCGGCGGTGTAGGACGGACCCCCGCGGCGCACCTCCACGTCGCTCACCGTCACCAGCGGGTCGCCGAGCGCGGCCACCGCGAGGCGCACCAGATGCAGCCTCTCCTCCGGCGAGGCGACCGGCGGCTCGCGGTGAGGGGGCTGCCCATTGGGGATGGCCACCACCGGCAGCGACAGCCGCTCGCGCAGCCCTGAGATGACCGCCATGTGGCCGAGGTGGGGAGGGTCGAAGGTGCCACCGAAGATGACCAGCTCTCGCGTCACGGCGCGGGGAGCTCCGCCGCCGCCACCTCCGGGAAATAGGTGAAGGAGACCCTGCCGATCTGGACCTCGGTCCCCGGGGATACCCCCCGCTCCGCGAGCGCGTCCTCGACTCCCATTCTCAGCAGCTGGCGCTGCAACCTGAGGACCGACGCCTCGTCGTCCATATCGGTCATCTCCACCAGATGTACGAGCGCTTCGCCGGTGACCTCGACGCGGCCCTCCTCGACAGCCACCTGGAAGCTGCGATCCCTGGCCACCGGGCCCTGGTAGAGGCGAAACGTGCCGCCATGCTCCGGGCCTGCCGACGCCGCGGACATCAGGACCGCGCACGCCTCCAGCAAGCGGTCGGTGCCGGCCCCGGTGCTGGCCGAGATCCGGACGAGGGGAGCGTCCGCCGCGAGCTCCGCCCGCAGTGCCTCCGCGGTGAGGGAAGCCTCATCCTCCGGCATCAGATCGATCTTGTTCAGCACCACCACGGTCGGCTTGGCAGCCAGGTCGGCGCTGTGTTGGCAGAGCTCGCCATGCACCTGACGATAGGCGGCGGCCACCCGGTCCCTGCCGAGGGTCCCGTCCACCAGATGCACCAGCACCCGAGTCCTGGAGAGGTGGCGCAGGAATCCCACGCCGAGCCCAGCTCCCCGGTGCGCCCCCTCGATCAACCCGGGCACGTCGGCCGCGGTGAGACTTTGCCCGGATGCCAGATCGACCACCCCGAGGTTGGGTGAAAGGGTGGTGAAGGGATAGTCTGCGATCTTGGGGTGGGCACCGGTGAGCCGGGCGAGCAAGGTCGACTTGCCGGCGTTGGGCAACCCCACCAGCCCTAGGTCGGCGATGAGGCGCAACTCCAGACGCACCCGCCGGGTCTCGCCCGGCTCGCCCAGCTCCCGGCGGCGGGGCGCCTGGTAGGTGGGAGTCGCGAAGTGGGTGTTGCCCCGTCCTCCCCTCCCCCCGCGGGCGGCCACCACCTCCGCCCCGGCCCGTTCCAGATCCGCCAGCAGCTGTCCGGTTTCGGCATCGAACACCATGGTCCCCGGCGGCACCGGAAGAACCACCGGGGCGCCGTCGGACCCGTGGCGCTTGGACCCCTCACCGCCCCCACCCGGCTTGGCCCGAAAAGTGCGCTCCAGCTGGAAGCGCTGCAGCGAGCTGATCCCCTGCTCGGCCCTGACCAAGATGTCCCCACCGCGGCCCCCGTCACCGCCATCTGGCCCACCTTTGGGGACGAACTTCTCTCGCCGCAGGCTGTTGGAGCCGGCGCCTCCGCGACCCGCGCTCAGCGACAGCACCACCTCGTCTAGGAACATGATGCGAACCGGGCCAGGGCCCGAATTACTTCAGTCGGCCGAGGCGCCCGCCGGGGTGATCGTGACCCGGGTCCGGCTGGTGCGATATGGCTGGTAGACCACCTGACCGCTGCTGAGGGCGAACAGGGTGTGGTCCTTGCCGACTCCGACCCCGGGCCCGGCCAGGATCCGGGTTCCGCGTTGGCGCACCAGCACGGCTCCGGCCGACACCGCCTCGCCCCCATACACCTTGACCCCCAGACGCTGGGAGTTGCTGTCCCGACCGTTGCGGCTGCTGCCGCCGCCCTTCTTATGCGCCATCGCCAGGCTCCTCCACCTCAGACTCCTTGTCCACCGCCTTGGCAGCCCGCTTGGCGGGGGGCCTGGAGGCACGGGGTCGCTTCGGAGTCACAGCCGCGGCAACCTCGACATCCTCGGTGCCGCCGTGAGCCTCCTCGGCATCCTTGGCCTTGGCGGCACGCCGGGGCACGGCTCCCACCGCGTCGATCCGAAGCTCGGTGAGCTCGGCCCGGAACCCCCGCTGCCGCCGGTAGCGCTTCTTCGGCTTGTATTTGAAGACGAGCACCTTCTCGCCGCGGAGGTGGCCCAGCGCGGTGGCGGTGACGGTTACCCCGTCCACCGTCGGCGTGCCCACCGCGGTCGGCTCCCGGTCGCCGGCCTCGGCCACGACCATCCGCACATCCTGCAGCTGGACCTCGTCCCCCGGCTCCACCTCCAGCCGATCGACGACTACCCGCGTGCCGGGTATGGCCCGATATTGGCGGCCGCCAATCTGGACTATGGCGTACATTCAGAACTCCTGGGAATGGGCGGAGCCGAGAGCCCCGTGGTGGGCGTCAGAGCTTACATCCTGCAACCGCCCGAAGTCGGAGTTTACCAGACTGATGCCGGTCCCAGATCGCTGGAGTGCGCGGCCGGGGTCCTAGGGGCCGGTGACGGTCACGGCAGCCAGAGGGCCGTAGTTCAATTGCAGATCATTCTGGGAGGCTGAGCCATTGCTGGCGATCAGGCCGGCCGTGGCCGAGTAGACACCGCGGCCGACGTCGGGCAGGACCTCGACCTGGAAGGTCAGGGTCAACAGGCCCGGGCCCGCTCCGGACTGGCCGGGGATGTCGAAGCCCGACCACGTGGGGATCACCGTCCCGACGACAGGATAGGTCGCCCCCGAGGTGCTCGCGTTGCCTGACGTCGACTGGGTGGTGACGTAGTCGAAGTCGGATGGCAGCGTGATCGCGAGGGTGGTGCCGGAGGCGGAGCCGCTGCCGGTGTTGGTGATGACGGCCTCGTAGGTGACCGTCGACCCGGCCGCCACCGCCTGCGGGTTCACATGCAGGCTCAGGCTCAGGGAGGGCGCCGGAGTTATCTCCATGGTGAGCAGCCGCCCGCTCAGATAGTTCTGGTAGCCGCTGGCGAAGACCTCGGGATAAAGATGGACCGAGCCCGCCCCGCCGGTCGCCTCCAGGTTGGCGGTGATAACCACCTGGCTGGCCTGGCCGGTGACGCCAGGCCCGATCGTCCAGCTTCCCCAGGTCAGGGTGGCGTCACGGGAGGCGGGGACGATGTCGGCGGAGCGGACGGCGTCGCCATTCTCGACCACCGAGGCGGTGCTGGTGTACACGAATCCGGCCGGGACCTGCAGGCGGACGGTCACCCCACGGAAGGAGGAGCCCCCAAGGTTGGTGACGGTCACCTGTACCTGCCCCACCGTTCCCTGGGCGATCTGCTCCGATGGCCCGGAGTTGCCGGCCGGCGAGATCACCTCGGAGGTGACCTGGAGCGTGTTGGGGATCGACGAGCCCCCGCAGGAAGTCGTCAGCGCCGCCGCCAACCCGATCACGGGAAGGCAGGCTGCCACCCCCATGTGTCGCCCGAGCTTCAGCGCGTCCCTCCAGCGCGGTTGGAGCTGGCCAGAGGCCGCCTGGTGGTGGCGGACTTGCCCAATGGCACCGGGTGGTCGGGTGCGGTTGGCAGCGGATCGGGGTAGCCGACGTCACTGAGCAGCTGCATCGCCATCTGGCAGTCCAGCCCGATCACGGTGTCGGTCCTGCCCCCGATCGCATCCACCAGAGCGCCGCCGAGCCCCTGGACGGCGTAGGCGCCGGCCTTGTCCAGAGGCTCGCCCCCGGCCACGTACTGCTCCAGCTCCTCATCGTCGAACACCCGCATGCGCACGGCCGACCGCGAGACGGCGGTGCTCTCCTTCATCGTGGCGGGGCAGAGAGCACAAACCCCGGTCAGCACCACGTGACGCTGGCCCCGCAGCGCCCGCAGCATCTCCTTCGCCCTGGCCTCTGTCAGCGGCTTGCCCATGAGGCCGCTGGGGCCCATCACCACGGTGTCGGCCGCCAAAACGTAGGCCGCACTCCGCCCGTCGAGCTGAGATATCACGGCGTGAGCCTTGGCCCGTGCCACCAGCTGGACCGCCAGATCGGCGCACATCCCGGGCACCATCGTCTCTTCGATATCGGGGGGGACTACCGTGAAGCGCAATCCCAGCCGCACCAGAAGCTCGCGCCGACGCTTGGAGCCGGAGGCCAGGACTAACTCCGCCACGTCCTTGATATGCCTCCTGGTTCCGGTGAGTGGCCGTGGCCCTCGCCCGGCCGGTCCCCGTGTGAATCCTTCACGGGAGTCTAAGTCTATCAGCGGAGCCGGGAAGACCCGGTTTGGCGGGCCGCCCGAGTTCGAAGCGACGGGCAACGCCCCAGAGCGCACCAAACGCCAGGCACGCGGCCAGCCAGACCCCAAGGCCCAGCCAAACCGGCGTCCTGGCCACCTGGGGGAAGATCAGGAAGGCGGCGACGGCGAACCGGGTGGCCGCGGCGCAGGCCACCGCCAGCCGGCTCCCGGCGGGGTCCCCGGAGGCCCATGGGAAAGCCAGCAGGCAGGCGACTCCCACCCCCACCCGGCCCGCCTCGGCACCCGTCCCGGTCGCCGCGAGCAGGCTGGCCCAGTCGGGAGCCGCCACCACCTCCGCCAGGACCAGAATGGCCAGCACGGTGAGGACCGGCAGCAGCGTGTGGGGCGAGCTCGTGCGCTTGCCGTTTGCCAGCCAGAGCTCCATCCCCAACAGCCCGAGCGCGGTCAGCCCGAGCCCTCCGACACCGACCTGGCTCAGCCCACCCGCCGTCAGCGCCAACGCCGGGTTGCCCGGCCACGGCAACGGGACCACCGCCAGTGACGCCAGGGCCAGCGGGACGATGGCCTTGTCCACCTGAGTCCGGCGGCGCCATCCGGCGGCCGCCATCGAACTGCCCCTGGAGAGCAGCCAGGCGCCGCATAGCAGGGTCAGTCCACCGGGGTAGATCAGCAGGCTCGCACAGACGGCGAGGCCGATCAGGATGTGGCTCAAGGCCGGAAGCCCAAGAGCACCTGGGTGGCGGCCACCGGGACCACCCCGAGCGCCAGGCCGACCAGCCCCACGGCCAGACCGAGCAGCTCCGGGCCCCAGGCAACCGGCGCCCGGTCCGGCCTCAGGCTGGAACGCATGCCGGCCGCGGCGGCGCCCAACTGGAGCCCTCCCACCAGCAGCACCACGGCTGCCAGCACCGGGCTGACCGAGACCGCCGCCAGAACGACCAGCAGCCTCCCCGAGAATCCCCCGAACGGCGGCAGACCCGAGAGCCCCACCCAGGCGACCAGCCGCGACCTCTGCCCCCGTGGTTCGCTGAGGACGGCGCCCGCCAGCCAGTGGAGCGCAACCAGGATGAAGGCGGCGGTCAGCCCCTCCACCGTGCCCAGGGCAACCGCCAGGCAGACCAGCCCCGCATCGCAGGCCAGCGCCCTGGGGTATCGTCCCCGCTCCGGGCCCAGCAGCGCCCACCCGCCCCAGAAGAGTGCGGTTGCCAGACCCAGGGCGATCAGCAGCTCGCGCAGCGGAGTGGCGACCAGAGCCGGGCTGAGCGCGACCGCCCGGGCCTCCAGCAGGGCCCCGGCCGGCAGGAGGAGCACCCGCCAGTAGAGCATCTCGCGCGAATCCAGGCGGACGGCGGCAGAGACCCAGCTGGAGAAGGGCATCACCCCCATCAGGCCCACCAGCCCGAGCGCCAGCAGGATCGCGACCAGGGCCGGCGGGGAGGAACCGGTGCGGACGCCGGGGAGGAGGGCGGCCGCGGCCAGCCAGGCGCTGAAGACCATTACCCCCTGGCGAGCCACCGACCGCACCACCAGCTGCGGCCCCACGACCCGCTGCCAGCGCAGCCACAAAGCAGCGCTGAGCCCCCCGGCCAAGAAGGCCACCACCACCGGCGAGTCGGTTGCGACCAGCACGGCCGCTGCCGCCGCCAGGGCCAGGAACAGGGCCTGACCGGCGGCGGTGGGGGCGTCACTGCCCGCCACCAGCGCGATCAGGGCCATCGCGGCAACGGCCCCCAGCAAAACCCCGCCGGCGACTCGGCTGACCCGCAGCACCCCCAGCCCACCGACCCATCCGGGAGCCGAGGCGACAGGGGAGCGGAGCAGGTGCGCGGCCAGTGCCGCTCCCAGGAGCAGGAACGCCAGGGAGAGCGCGGTCGCGATCCAGCGGGAGTGCCCGCCCCGTGACCGGTGAGCCTGGGCGGCGGACTCGCCGCCGGGCCACTTGGGAGCCCCCATCAAGACCCGGTCTCCCACGGCGAGGACCGCGCCAGGACCACCAGGGGCACGGCCGGCACGGCGGTGAGCAGGGCGGCCCACCCCAGGGTGTTATGAGCCGAGCTCAGGAGCAGGAAGGAGCTGGTCCCGATCGCCGCGCTGAACGCCCCCAGCGCCAGGTCGGCCGGCCCCCTGCCGGTGACGGCCCGGATGACTCCAGCCTCCCACGCGAACAGACAGGCGAACGCAGGCCCCTGGGTCGAGACGGTGCCGGCCGTGAGATGACCGGAGAGCAGGCGGGCCGCCATCAGGCTGCCCACGCCGGCCAACAGCCGCAGGCTTCTGACGTCGAACACCCGCTCTCGGCCCACGATCGGAGCCTGGCCAAGCAGCCATCCGGCACTGGCCAGGCGCGGCAGGTGACCTCCCCAGAGGATGAGCACGAAGGCCAGTGCGCCGAGGCCGCTCACGGTCAGGAAGGCGGCGACGCCGCTGGTCAGGGATGCCAGGCCACCCATCCCCAGGCCGAGCGCGAGTGCACTGAGAGCGGTGCCGGTGGGGCCGACGCTGACCAGCATCACCGCCACCGCCAGAAACCCCGCCGTGGCCAGCAGCGCCGCCTCGATCATCGCTGGGCCATCAACCAGGCGATCGCCGCCGCGGTCGTGAGCCAGAGCCACACCGGCCGCTCCGCGAGCTCGCGCTCGGCTAGCGCCAGCCCGGTTTCCGCCACCTGACGGGCGCGGCTCAGCGCCGACTGCACCCCCTGGAAGTCGAGCCGCCGAGCCCATCCGGGTGGGGCGACCCCGCCGACCAGTGCGGGTTCGGCGCTCGCACCGGCTATCACCGGAAGGCCGGCGGCGTAGCGGAACGCCAGGACGGCCAGCAACAGGAGTCCCGCCAGCACCGCCAGATACCCTTGGGGAAAGAGGATCCCCGGGAGCTGGAGCAGCAGGGGGTCCGGTGCGGTCACCGGGACCGGCACGTTGGCGCCGGAGAACGCCAGGGCAGCGCCGAGCCCCGTCAGCACCCAGCCGCCGGCGATCGCCCCGACCACCAAGAACCCGCCCGGAACGATGAGAAACCACAGGCGCCAGGAGGGGGGCGCCTGTGGGCGGCGAAGGCAGGCGGGGATGATCAGGCAGAGCAGGAACAGGCAGGCCGCATAACCCAAGGTTGGCATCAAGCCGGTGCCGCCACCGGATCGGAGACCCAGAGCCAGACCCAACAGAGCAGCGGCAAAGCCCAGAGACAGGGGCGAGCCGGCCGCCATGACGCCGACCCACAGGGCGGTGCCGACCGGGTGGCCGGATTCGGGACGCACCACCGTTGCAGGGCCGATGGCCCGGGGCAGGAAGCCGGCCAGCGCCTCCAGGAAGATGGCGGCGGCGACGGCGAGCTCGACACCCACCGGGGAGTCCAGGCCGAACCCCAGCAGCATCAGGCTGGCCGCGGCCGGCAGCAGTGCCGCGGACGCGGCGGCGGAGCGGTGCTCGCGCCAGACCAGGGCCGAGACCGCCAGCGCCAGCCCCAGTCCGAGGGCATCCAGGATGGTGCCGAAGGAGGGGGCCGGCCAAGTCCCCAGATC
>JAKAVU010000079.1 GCA_021817185.1 bacterium | reverse complement strand
GAGGAGCTGGAGAAGGGGCTGCGGGCCATCCTGGCGGACCACAACCCTTACCCAGTCAGACCGGGAGGCAGGACGTGGTGCATCGTGTGCTCGCCCCAAGACGGAAACTGGCCCTGCGTGACGGTTCTGGAGGCGCGGGCTGCGCTGGGAGGAGAGAAGTGACGAACCTTGCATTTTGCGACACAGAGACGACGGGCCTGGACGCGGACCGCCACGAGGTGTGGGAGGTCGGCCTGGTGCTGCGAAGCGAAGCCCCTGGCACGCGGTCGGAGCACCGCTGGCTGCTCCCGGTCGACGAGGCCAAAGGCGATCCGTTCTCGCTTGAGGTTGGTGGCTTCCACGCGCGACACCCGCATGGCTACGACCGTCGCATCAACGATCCAAACGAGACGGGATGGCGAGCGCATCCAGGCGACGTGCTTTGCTCTCGGGAGGACTTCGCGCTTGATTTCGTTCAGTTGACGGCTCGGGCGCATCTGGTCGGGGCCGTCGTCAGTTTCGACGCGGCGTTCCTGTCGAAGCTGCTTCGGAGCTGCGGGTACTTTCCCCGCTGGCACTACCACCTGGTTGACGTGGAGGCGCTGGCGGCAGGGAAGCTCGGACTACCGCCGCCGTGGAACAGCGAGGAGCTGTCGCGTGCGGTCGGGGTTGAGCCGAACGACTACCCGCGCCACACCGCGCTAGGAGACGCCAACTGGGCTGAGGCCATCTACTTTGCCGTGATGGGCGTGAGTGTTGGGGCTGCCCTGGGAGGAGAGGATGGCTGAGCTGGAGGCGGACAAACGGGAGCGCGGGTGCTACGTCCAGGCGTGCGTGCGTCCAGGCGTGCGTGCGATCACGGGGACGCTGGGTGACGGGTTGGGCGAGTTCGAGTTTTGGGTCTGCGCTGAGCATGGCCGACTGTTGCATGGGCCGGTTGAGAACGTGTCGCTGGGAGGAAAGGATGGCTGACGTAGCTATCGTCCTTGGCGTCTCCGTCGTCCTCTGGTGCATCGTGAGCCTAGTCGTGCCACCGTGGGGAGGACAGGATGGCTGAGCTGGCCCGAGAGGGCCCGCCTCGGAGTCTGGACATGATGATGCCGGGTCAACCGGTGGCTATGGCCCGACCCAGGGTGGTCTATTCGCATGGCCGGGCCCATGCGTACACGCCTGAGCTGACGCGACTGGCGGTGGAGCGGTGGACCCTGCTGGCCCGGAATGCGATGCATGGCCGCACGCGGTTCGTCGGGCCGGTCGTGCTGGAGGTTGAGGCGGTCATGCGTCAACCGACGGGTCGCCGGCGCTTCCCCTGGCCCGACGTGAAGCCGGATCTCTCAAACATAATCAAGCTCTGCGAGGACGGGCTGGCTCCAGTCTGGGGCGACGACGCTCAGGTGGTGAAGATCGAGGCGGTCAAGCGTTACGCTCGGGCTGGCGAGGAGCCGCATTGCAGGGTCACGATCAGGGAGGCGGAAGATGGCTGACGCTCCGATGGGTCCGGTACCGCCGCACATGCACGGTCGGCAGTTCGGCTTCGCCTACCAGCGAGGCTTCCTGCCGCAGCAGAGCGTGGTCGTGTTGAGCATCCTGGAGGAGGGGAAGACGACGACGTACCCGATGCCGGTCCAGATAGCTCAGAGCCTGCTGGCGATCCTGAAGCAGGCGGTCGAGGCGGCTCAGAAGGATCTGACTGTCCCGCCGATGCCGGGGCAGAATTGATCGTGGACGAGTGGCTGGATACAGCCCCTTTGGACGACGAGCCTCTGACGGCTGAGGTGGCGGATGCGCTCGTGGAGTTGTGGCGAGCCCTGCCGGGACAATGGCACACGCTGGATGAGTGGGATGACCTAGAGGCGGACGGGGTGATCTGTCTCGGCTATCGGAACGGGAGCGATGGCGAGCATGAGCACTGGCCTAGCACCGAGGAGCGAGCATGAGGTACTTCTGGCGACAGTTCAATCGAAGAGGCGAGCAGATCGGCCGGGTTGAGATCGACGCGAGCACGATCACTCCGCTGGTGGACTGGTCCGGCCGCATGCCCACCCCGCCAGCACCAGCCTTCCGGCAGAAGGTGAACGTCATCGAGCGGTTCTATCGGGCGGACGAGATGGAGGCCGTCCTTGAGCCAGGGGACGTGGTGACTCCGGTGGGAGTGGAGGGTCACCCGCCGCAGATCACTCCCAGGACTTGACCTGGTGGTCGAGATGGATCGCTGGGAGCAGATGACAGCCTACGGTGATGCTTGCCGCGACGCGTTCCTCACGTGGTCTCGGGAGAGGGCTGCTGCGCTGGACGCCGCGTGGGAGGCGCTGCGGTCGGCCGGCCACTGGCCAATTGTCAGCAGGGCGCGGCGTCTGAGGGCTATGGCTATCTACGAAGCAGCCAGGGATCTGGCCGACGACAAGTACCGGGTGGCCAGGACTGAGCTGTGGGATCGGTACACTGGTTCCTCGGAAGCGTGGTCGAGTGGGTTATGACACCTGTCCCGAAAACAGGAGGGCCGAAAGGCCCCGCGCGTTCGAATCGCGCCGCTTCCGCCACGGAAGGCACCCGGCCGGATGAGGAGCGCGCCCGCTAAGCGCGTAGGCGCTCTGGCGTCTCGGGGTTCGAGTCCCCGGCCTTCCGCCACTCGGGAGTAGCCAAGTGGTAAGGCTCTGGGTTCTGGACCCAGGATCGCTGGTTCGACCCCAGCCTCCCGAACGCCGGGCCGCCCGCTGCTCTCCTTGGTGATCTATCCTCATGCCCATGCAGGCAATGGTCCGTTGCCCTCGCTGCTGGACATACCAGACCCTGGAGCGCCCGATCACCGAGCCTGGCACCGTTCACCTCATCTGCCATCGCTGCGAGGCTCCGATCCACTTCGAGGTCACCGCAGCTGACCTCGCCGCCGACCGCCCCCAAGCGTGGCTGCCGACGACCAGCACCCAATCGGGGGCCAACCCATCCTAGACCGCCCCATGCCCTAGACTGGCGGCTTGCATGGCAATTGCAAAAACAGAGCCAATCGCGCCTGAGCCTCGCGCCACGCGCAAGCCCGCTCCGGGCAAGAAGCACTACGGCAACCGCCGGCGAGGGCCGAGCCGGGGAACTCACTCAGGGCTGAGGCGCGGAACGCTGGCCTGGCGAAAGGACCCGCTGATCCGCCAGAGGATCGACCTGGTGTGGCGGCTCTGGGCGCAGGGCTACTCGACGGCTCAGATGATGCCTACGGTCGATCAGTTCTGTGACCGAATGGGGGTGCCCCAGGTCACGGAGCGGACGGTCGAGCTGGACAAGCAGCACATCCGGGAGCTGATCGCGGAGACTGAGGCGGGGCTGAAGGAGCAGCAGGTCGAGAGTCTGAAGCTGGTGATGCGGGAGGGATGGAGGACGTGGCACGACCGGGCGACACCTGCCATAGTGCGGTCGAAGCTGCTGGACACGATCAGCCTGACGACCGAGCGGTTGGCGAAGTTGACGGGGACGATGGCTCCGGATCGAGGCGGCGGGCCGATGACTACTGTGGTGGCTCAGAAGGTGGAGGTGGTCTTCGTTGGCGCTGATGAGTGGCACAGACGCATCCTCGGTATCCCGGATGGCGCTGCCGAGGCCGATGGATCATCAGGCCGAGTTCTTGCTGAACCCGTCACGGTTCAAGCTGATGGTGTGCGGGAGGCGGATCGGCAAGACGACGACGGGGCTCATAGCCACCGTCGCCGGGCACGGGCACCCGTCGGGGAGTAGGAAAGGCGCGCTCCAGTCCGGTACGGTGTGGTGGGTCGCGCCTACGTACCAGATGGCGGCAGAGGTGTGGCGGGAGCTGAGGGCTGCGGTGGGGGGCTCGTTCGTGGCGAAGTCGGAGATCGAGCGGCGGCTGGTGCTGCCCGGTGGGGGGAGCATCACGGTCAAGTCAGCCGACCATCCAGACAGCTTGCGAGGCGCTGGGCTGGACGGCGTGGTGCTGGATGAGGCTGCGCTGCTGAGGCCGACGGTCTGGACTCATGCCGTGCGACCGGCCCTGAGCGACCGGCGCGGCTGGGCGATGTTCCTGACGACGCCTCGGGGTCAATCGAACTGGGTTCACGACATTTGGCTGGAGGCCGCCGAGGGCGGCGAGTGGGCGCGCTGGCAGATGCCGACGCGGACCAACCCGATGATTGACGAGGTGGAGATCGAGGCCGCGCGCCGCAACCTGGGGAGCTACGTCTTCCGCCAGGAGTACCTGGCCGAGTTCGTCCAGCGCGGTAGCATCCTGCCGGTGGATGAGTTGCGGAAGGCGACGGTCAGCCAGGACGGGCTGATCCTGCACAAGCCGGAGGGAGACAAGGGCTGGCAAATGCGCGACTGCCAGGTGTTCTTGGTGGTCGATCTGGCGGTGAGCCTCGCGGCCTCGGCTGACTACACGGCGATCATGGCTGTGGCCGCGACCCCGGAGGCTGACCTGGTGGTGCTTGACCTGATCCGGGAGCGGCTGGAAGCGCCGGATCAGCTCAAGCGGGTCAAGATGATGCACGCTCGCTGGCAGGCCGACTTCATCCTGGTCGAGTCGGTGCAGTACCAGCTCTCGTTCCTGCAGATCGCCCGCCAGGAGGGGCTGCCGGTCCGGCGGCTGAAGACCGACCGGGACAAGGTGAGCCGTGCGCTGACGGCTCAGGCGCGGATGGAGTTGGGCGCGGTCTACGTCAACGAGCAGGGGGCTTGGCGCGGCGACTTCGAGGACGAGCTTGCCAGCTTCCCCGATGGGGCGCATGATGACCAGGTGGACGTGCTGGCGTATGCCGCCATCGAGATCGCCTCGGGTGGCGGGGACTGGGGCCTGGTCTATGACCCCCAGAACTTCAAGCCGCCGGAGAAGGACGCGCCGAGCAAGGCCGACGAGAATCCCTGGCTGGTCACGCCGGGATGAGCTGGTTCAAGCCAGAGCCCGAGCCGCAACCGGAGCCAGAGCCCGATCCGCGTGAGCTGGAGGCGCTGCGCTATCTCGCCCAGCCCGATCCCAAGGACCCAGAGGGGCCACGGGTCTTCGACAAGCTGCGCTGCGCTCATTGTGGCGGGGCGCACCTTCGCGCCTGTCCGAGGGTCAAGCGAATGCGCTGGACTGACAACGGACGGCTCGCTGAGGTAGAGTTCTGGCCGAGCGGCGAATGGCCTGAGACGGGCATCGTCTGGCCCGAGGCGCTGACGGACGTCGAGCCGGAGCAGGAGAAGGATTCATAGCCAGCCCAGGCAACCCGGCACGGGGGCTGATGAACCTCGCGCAGTCAGGCCGATCAGCGGCTGCCAACTCCGCGCTGGGTCACCTCTCGCCGCTGTTCCAGAGCTACGACTCCTGGACCTTCGGGCGGCCCTACAACGCCGCTCTGCCGCGCTCCTGGGAGAACTTCCTGTCGGGAGCCTTCGGGCCCCTGGAGCCGATCATCCCGGTCGGCATCGACACCGTACCGGAAGGCTCCGCGCGACCCGAGCCTCGGCGCTGGGAGTACCCGGTCGGCTGGAACATGCCCATCGGGGTGCCTGGCACCGAGGGCCTGAAGCTGGGCACGTTCGCCACACTGCGGAGCTTCGCTGACCTCTACAGCGTGGTGCGGGCCTGCATCCAGACCCGGAAGAACGAGATCCTGGGGATCGAGTGGGACATTCAGCCGACCGAGGATGCCCGCCATGCGATGGCCGACGACCAGGCGGCACAGGATGACTTCGCTCAGCGCCGGCGCATCGCCATAGACACCTGGAAGCACATCGACCGCAACTACGCCAACTTCCACGACTGGTTCAGCGCCCTGCTGGAGGACGTGTTCGTCACCGATGCGGTGGCTCTCTACCTGCACCCGCCGCGCCGGCCAAACAGCGGGCCGTTCAACTCGAACGTGGCAGCGCTCGATCTGCTCGACGGCACGACGATCCGGCCCTTGCTCGACGTTCGCGGTGGCTACCCAGACCCGCCCAACGTGGCATTCCAGCAGTACCTGTGGGGCGTGCCCCGAGTCGATCTCATGAACGTCCTGCTGAACGACGACGAGATCCCGGTCAAGCAGATCAATGAGTACCGCTCGGACCAGATGCTCTACCTGAAGAACGACCCCAGGGACTTCACGCCCTACGGGTTCGGTCCGCTGGAGAGGGCGCTGGTGCCAGTCGCTACCGGACTGCGACGGCAGCTCTGGGCGCTGGAGTACTTCGCGGACGGCTCGATCCCCGGCCTGTTCATCATCCCCGGCGCGGAGATGATCTCCAACGCGACCCAGATCCGCCAGCTCCAAGAGGCGCTGAACCTGCTGGCGGGCGACCAGGCGTTCAAGCACAAGATCATCGTGCTGCCGCCGGGCTCGAAGGCTGAGATGCAGAAGCCGATTGCCCTGGCAGATCAGTTCGACGAGGTGCTCTACACGCAGGTCACGATGGCCTTCGATATCGCCCCGACGGAGATTGGCATTTCGCCCAAGGTGGCCGCCGTGCAGTCGCCGGCCGTCGGGAAGGAGATCGCGGCGAGCCAAGACAGCCGGAACGAGCGCAAGGCTCTGAAGCCGATGCTGGCGTGGCTGAAGTCGGCGCTCTTCGACTTCACGCTGCAGAAGCTCTGGGGCCAAGAGGACATGGAGTGGACCTGGAGCGGGCTGAAGCAGGGGAAGAACCGGGCTGACGAGATCACCGAATGGGTCCAGCTCATCACGAACGGCATCGCCAGCATCGACTCGGCGGCTGCTGCGCTGGGCCTGCCGACCTGGGGCTTGCCCGAGACCACGAAGCCCATCATCATCACCGGCACCGGGCCGGTGCCGCTCGAGCAGGCTTCCGCGCCGCCACCAGCGCCTGCTGCGGCTGGCGGTGCCGAGCAGACGCCGCCAGCCCCGGAGGAGAACAGCAAGCCGCCCGAGACACCGCCGACGCCTGCCCACCACGCGGCGCAGGCTGCTCAGGATGTGGTGGACAAGCCGCCGCCCGAGGTCAAGGCGATGCAGAACGAGCTGGAGGTGCTGCGCCGGCAGCTCCGCAAGGGCAAGCCGATCTCGGAGTTCAAGCCGGTCCACTTGGGGGAGTCGATCCTAAAAGCGGTAGCCGCTGAGGGCGGCGACCTAGACCGGGCGGTAGAGGCGGGAAGGAGAAGGCTGGAGGCCGAGGTCTCAGCCGCCGCCAGGGACGCGCACGTGGCCCGCATCCAGAAGGCGGTCGCCGCTGCTCTGGCCTCTCTGCTGGCCAAGGCGCTCAACGGCAAGGGCAACGGGGCTGGGTTCATCGACGATGCCACCCTGCTGATGACGACCTCCTATCAGGCGGCCTACCGGATCGGGGCTGAGCGGTCGGCTTCGGACCGGGGGGGCGGCTCGACGCCGGACTTCTACGCGGCGGCCGAGGCGCGAGCGGCGAAGCAGCGCGACTTCCTGGCGAACCTCTGGAGCGATGCGATAGCGGCGGCCGGCACCGCTGCGCTGGCGCGGGTCATCGGCCACCGACTCCAGCTGTACGGGCAGAGCGTGCGGGCGGCCTACAACGCTGGCTACGGCATGACCGCCGCTGTGAACGGGGCCTCGGAGGCGACCTGGCACGCCATTGGCGACGCGACGACGTGTGACGAGTGCAGCGCCCGCGACGGGCAGACGTTCACGGCGGCCACGCTTCCGGGCTGGCCTGGAGACGGGAGCTTCGGCGGGGAACTGTGCGAGGGCGGGATGAACTGTCGCTGCTGGCTGACCTGGACGAGCCCAGAGGGCACCAGCGAGACCGGCACGAACACGGGCCGGGCCCAGAACCTCCAGGCGGTAGCCCAGGGCAACGCGGTGGCTCAGGCCGAGTGGCAGGCTGTCACCCAGGCGAGGGCAGCCGATATCGCCCAGGTCGAGGAACAGTCGGCCGCCGCCGCCCAGAGGATGCGCGAGCGAGACCGCTTCCTGGGAGTGCCCGGAACTCGCGCTCGAGCCAATCGCGAGGTGCAAGCCTGGTACGACGCTCACGGGCTGAAACCGGGCGAATCGCTAGGCACGGCTTCAGGAGAGGAGTAGTGACCGATCAGGTCGCCATTGTCATCAGCGTCGGCCTGGTCGCTGCCGTGGCCGCCTACGGGTTTACGCAGGATGTTCCTGTACTACAGTCGGCACCCTAGGAGGCCATGGTGAGCGAGGTCCGCTTGCGGCTGGTAGCCGAGGCCCCGCCTGACCTGGACGACTGGGAGCCCGGCATGGTGTGGCCGCTGATGGTGGGAGACGGCGAAGCCGAGGGACACGCTGGCTACTCCGTGGTGCTCTGCCGGCACACCGACGCGGCCGGGAAGGAATGGCCCGTCGTCTGGCACACGAAGACGCCAGGAGCTGGCCCGCAGTGGGACGTGACCGGCGAGCCTCCCAACATCACGGTCTCGCCCTCGATCAACGTCATCGGCATCTGGCACGGGTGGATCCGCGACGGCGTGCTGGTGCCGGTATGATCGCCAAGGCGCGTCCTGTGCTCGGAGAGATGGAGTGAACCGCGACCTGCGCCGACGACTGGCCAAGCATCATCCCCGCTGCCCGCTCTGCCAAGCGGTGATCTCAGCCGAGGACATGGCTGGCTCGACCCAACAGCCGCTACACCGGGGCTGTGAAGCCAGGATGGCCCAGGCGCGGGCGGTCCAGGCGCAGCAGCAACAGATCATGCGGGCGAGGCAGGCCGGCATCTGGCTACCGGGGCAGTAGATGTGCCAGACTAGCGCCGTGAACCGCCCGCCGGTGAGCCCCAGGAGGCTTGATGTTCTCTGACTACGCTCTGCAGTCGCTGCTCCAGATTATCGGCGGGGGGATCTCGTACGCGCCTCCGGCCGACGTCTACCTGGCCCTGTCTCAGACCGCGCCGACCCAGGCGAAGGGGACCTCGGGAGCGCCCTGGAACTTCACGGAGCCAGCAGCCCAGGCGCAGCTGACCACCGCTCTGACCTCTGGCACGGCCTACACATCGCTCGCTGTCTCGCCGCTCGACCAGGCCGTGGCGTCGGGTGACTCGATCCTCCTGACCTCCGGCGCGAACACTCAGATCTACGTGGCCTCCGCTTCTGCAGCTGTCGGGGCCACCTCGATCTCGGTCACCTCTCAGAACGCCAACTTCTCCTACCCCGTCGGCACCCTCGTCCAGGACACCACGACCGCCGGAGCTTACGAGCGGGTGGCGGTGACGAACGACACGACGAACTTCGCCTTGCTCGGCACTCAGCCAGCCGCCGGAGTCGCGGTGGACAACGCAACGGCGATCTCCTTCCCGCAGAGTACCGGGCCGTGGGGCACGGTTGCCTACGTTGGGGCCTTTGACGCGAAGGCGGGAGGCGACCTGCTCTACTACTGCGAGAATCGTGCCACCTCTGGCACCTTGTCCACCGCAACCGGGACCGGGTCAGTGACCTCTCTCGCGGTCACCGCTCTGACCATCGCCATAGCCTCTGGCGCGACCGTGCGACTCATCAGCGGGGGCAACACCCAGGAGTTCACAACTTCGGCCGCCGTGGCCGTCGGAGCCACTTCGATCCCTGTGGTTAGCCAACTGCCGCTCTACGACTTCCCTATCGGTACGGACGTCAACGTCCCAAACCCGATGACCATAGCGGCCGGCGTCACGCCGTCACTAGCGGCCGGGACTCTGCTGCTGGTCATCGCCTGAGCGGGGCTCGCCCGCATGGCTGAACTCGCCGCGAACGGCGCTCAGTCCACCCTTGTCACGCCGCCCTCGGGCACCAGCGGGACCTCGCTCACCATCCAGTCCGGAGACACGGGCAAGTTTCCGTCTTCGGGGAACTTCGCCTGCATCTTGCAGGACTCGCTCACAGCTCCAACCCAGTTCGAGATCATCGAGGTCACCGCTGTCTCCGGCGCCACGTTCACCATAACCCGTGCGTCAGAGGCATACGCGGGGAGCCAGGCCGCCAAGACCTGGAGCGCGGGAGCGTACATCACGCAGGTGGCGACGGCGGGGACGATCCGCACGGTGCAGATCCCTTCGTTCGACGCCACGGTCCTGACCAAGCTCAGTCTTGCCCCAGTGGCCTACTGGAAGCTCAACGAGGCTTCAGGATCGACCACGGCGGCGGACTCCTCTGGCAACGGGTACGCGCTGACCAAGACGGGAACGGTGACGTTTGGCGAAGCATCCGTCGTTCCGTCGGACAGCGAGACGAGCGCGATGGGGGACGGGTCCACCGGCTACCTCACGGCGTCAACCTTCCCGTCTCTGATCCCTACGGGGGCGAGCGTCTTCACGGCCATCGGATGCGTCCAGATCCCGTCGGGACATCTGACCGCCGCCAACGCCCCGATAGTCTCGTGGGG